>DATCLP010000063.1:0-6562 GCA_036563855.1 Steroidobacteraceae bacterium
AGTGGTATGCCTCGACGAAGAACTTCCCGTCGCACGTCTACACGGACTACCTGGTGCGCGAGTTCCTGAAGAAGAAGCTCGCCGAAGCGTCCGTGAGCCGTATTCAGATCGACCGTGCGGCGAGCAAGGTGAACATCACGATTCACACCGCCCGGCCCGGCATCGTGATCGGCAAGAAGGGCGAGGACATCGAGAAGTTGCGCGCCCAAGTGGCGACGATGATGAAGATGCCCGTGACGAATGTGCGCATCAACATCGCAGAGATTCGCAAGCCGGAGCTCGACGCGCAGCTCGTCGCTGAAGGCATTGCTCAGCAGCTCGAGCGTCGCGTGATGTTCCGCCGCGCCATGAAGCGCGCAGTGACGAACACGATGCGCATCGGCGCGCTCGGCATCAAGGTTCGCGTGTCCGGGCGTTTGAACGGCGCCGAGATTGCCCGTACCGAGTGGTACCGCGAAGGCCGGATTCCGCTGCACACCTTCCGCGCGGATATCGATTACGGCTTTGCGGAGGCGAAGACCACGTACGGCGTCATCGGCGTCAAGGTGTGGATCTTCAAAGGTGAAGTCTTCTCGCAGCAAGAACAGGCTGCAGAGTCGACGGAGAGCTCGCAACCGGCAGTGACGGAGGCGACGGCCTGAGGCGATGGCCGACGGGCAACGGGCCACGGGCAACGGGAAAGCCCTCTGGCCGTAGCCCGTAGCCTGTAGCCCGTAGCCAGAGAGAAACGACCATGTCCATGTTGCAACCGAAGCGGACGAAGTACCGCAAGCAGTTCAAAGGCCGCCTCACCGGTCTCGCGCAGAGCGGCAATTACGTTGCTTTCGGCGATTACGGACTGAAGGCGACGAGCCGTGCCCGTATGACTGCGCGCGAGCTCGAGGCAGCGCGTCGTGCCATGTCTCGCTATGTCAAGCGCGGCGGTCAGATTTGGGTGCGCGTGTTCCCGGACGTTCCGGTGACGAAGAAGCCGCTCGAAGTGCGTATGGGCAGCGGCAAGGGCAACGTCGAGTACTACGTCGCGAAGGTGAAGCCAGGAAAGATTTTGTTCGAGATGGAAGGCGTCAGCGAAGCGGTTGCGCGCGAAGCATTCCGTCTTGCGGCGTCCAAGCTGTCCGTCGACACGCAATTCGTCGTTCGCCAAGTCAGAGCAGGTTAGTCGATGAACGCGAAAGAGCTCAGACAGAAGTCGCCAGCCGACTTGCAGAAGGAACTTCTCGCGTTGCGTCGCGAGCAGTTCAACTTGCGCATGGCGAAGGCGACGGGCCAGACAGTGAAGCCCGACCAGTTCACGAAGGTTCGTCGGAACATCGCTCGTGTGAAAACAGTGATGGCCGAGCAGCGCCGTGCTGCTGCACAAAAGGGTGAGAGAGCATGAGTCAGCAAGCAAAGCCTGCCGAGGCCGGCGCGGCCGAAGCAAAGAAGGGCAAGACCCTGACGGGCAAGGTCGTCAGCAACAAGATGCAAAAGACGATTGCAGTTGCCGTCGAGCGTTTCGTGCCGCATCCGCAGTACGGCAAGTATCAGCGCCGCACGACGAAGCTGCTTGCGCACGATGAGAACAACGAGTGCCAAGAGGGCGACATCGTCCAGATTCAGGAGGGCCGCCCGCTGTCGCGCCACAAGAGCTGGCGCCTGGTGAAGATCGTCAGCCGCACGCCGCAAGCGCGCGTACAGGAAACGGATGGAGCGACGCCATGATTCAGATGCGCACATTGTTGAGCGCCGCCGACAACAGCGGTGCACGTAGTTTGATGTGCATCAAAGTGCTCGGCGGTTCGAAGCGCCGCTATGCGACCGTCGGCGATGTCATCAAGGTCAGCATCCGCGACGCCATTCCGCGCGGCAAGGTGAAGAAGGGCGAGGTCTACGACGCGGTCGTGGTGCGCACGAAGTTCGGTGTGCGCCGTCCCGACGGTTCGCTGATTCGTTTCGACGGCAATGCGGCCGTGCTGCTCACGAACAAGCTGGAGCCGATCGGAACGCGCATTTTCGGACCGGTGACTCGCGAGCTGCGTACGGCGCAGTTCATGAAGATCATTTCGCTCGCGCCCGAGGTGCTGTGAGGACAACAGGCAACAGGAGACAGGCGACAGCCAGAGTTTCTGACCGTAGCCCGTAGTCCGTAGCCCGTAGCCTGAGGTTGCTATGAAAAGAATTCGCAAAGGTGACGAAGTTGTCGTGATCGCCGGCCGCGACAAGGGCCGTCGCGGCACTGTCGTCAAGGTGATCGACGACAAAGTCATCGTCGAGAACGTGAACATGGTGAAGCGTCACACGAAGCCCAATCTGGCGCGGAACATCCCCGGCGGCATCGTCGAGAAGGAGGCGCCGATTCACGTCTCGAACGTGATGCTTTGGAATCCGGTGACGAAGAAGGGCGATCGTGTCGGTTTCCGGACGCTCGCCGACGGCCGCAAGGTGCGCTACTTCAAGTCGAACAACGAAGTCGTGGATGCGTGACGGGGCTTCCGTTTTCGGCTTCTGAGAGATTGATATGGCAAGGCTTCAACAGTACTACCGCGAAAAGGTCGTTCCCGAGCTGATGAAGACTCTGGGACTGAAGAACCCCATGCAGGTACCGAAGATCGAGAAGATCACGGTCAACATGGGCGTGGGCGAGGCGGTAGCCGACAAGAAGGTCATCGATAACGCGGCTGCGGATTTGGCCAAGATCACAGGCCAGAAGCCGCTCATCACACGTGCCCGCAAGTCGGTCGCGACGTTCAAGATTCGTCAGGGCCTTCCGATCGGGTGCAAGGTGACCTTGCGCGGTACGCGCATGTACGAGTTCCTCGATCGACTCGTGAACATTGCGATGCCGCGAATCCGCGACTTTCGCGGCGTCAGTGCGCGTTCCTTCGATGGCCGGGGCAATTACAACTTCGGCGTCAAGGAGCAAATCATCTTCCCGGAGATCGCGTATGACCAGATCGACGCGATCCGGGGCATGGACATCACGATCACAACGACGGCGAAGGACGACAAAGCAGGTCGTGCACTGCTCGAGGCGTTCAATTTTCCGTTCCGCAAGTAACTGCCTCTAATCAGGCAAGAGGACAGGGCGAGGCTTATGGCCAAGAAATCGATGGTCAATCGGGAACTGAAGCGTGCAAAGCTGGTGCAGCGGTACGCAGCGAAGCGCGCGCGGCTGAAGGAGATCATTCGCAAGCCGACGACGAGTCCCGCGGAACGCGAAGCCGCGATGGCGCAGCTGCAGGCGTTGCCGCGCGACTCGAGCAAGGTTCGTCTGCGTAACCGCTGTCAGATTACCGGCCGTCCGCGCGGTTATTACCGCAAGTTCGGTCTTGGTCGTACGAAGCTGCGCGAGGCGACGATGCGCGGCGAAATTCCGGGCCTCGGAAAGGCCAGCTGGTAACGGCTGGAACCACTGGAGCACGACATGAGCATGACGGATCCCATTGCCGACTTCCTGACTCGCATTCGCAACGGCCAGAACTCGGGCAAGCCCGAAGTCGTCGTGCCGTCTTCGAAGCTGAAGGTCGCGATTGCGAAGGTTCTGAAGGAAGAGGGCTACATCGAGGATTACTCGGCTACCGTCAAGGACGGTAAGGCGACGTTGACGGTGCAACTGAAGTATTACCAAGGCCGTCCGGTCATCGACCGCATCGAGCGCGTCAGCCGCCCTGGTTTACGCGTCTACAAGGGCAAGGATGAACTGCCCTCGGTTCTGGGTGGGTTTGGGGTCGCCATCGTGTCGACGTCGAAAGGCGTGATGACCGACCGTCAGGCGCGCGCGTCTGGTCACGGCGGCGAGGTGCTCTGCATCGTCGCGTAAAGCGAGATAGGTGCAGTAGTCGAAGCGACAGAACGCCACAACGGAAAAGACTGACATGTCTCGAGTAGCAAAACAGCCGGTTCCCGTCCCGCAGGGCGTGACGGCGACGATCACCGCCGATCAGGTGACGATCAAAGGCAACAAGGGCACGCTGAGCCTTCGCATCAACAGCAAGCACGTGAAGGTCGTGCAAGACGGCAATCTGTTGAAGGTCGAGAAGGTCAACGGCGCACGGGAAGCGAACATGATTGCCGGTTCGACGCGCGCGCACCTCGCGAACATCGTCGAGGGCGTGAGCAAGGGTTACGAGCGCAAGCTCGAGCTCGTCGGCGTCGGTTACCGCGCCCAAGCGCAAGGTAAGAACCTCAATCTGACGCTCGGCTTCTCGCATCCGATTACGTACGTGGCGCCTGAGGGCATCATGATCGAGACGCCGTCGCAGACGGAAATCGTGATCAAGGGCGCCGACCTGCAGTTGGTCGGCCAGGTTGCTGCGGACATCCGCGCGTTCCGTCCGCCTGAGCCGTACAAGGGCAAGGGTGTGCGCTACGCGGGCGAGAAGATCGAACTGAAGGAAGCGAAGAAGAAGTGATCTAGGGCGTGAGCTGTGAGTAGTGAGTCGCGAATCGAAAGACGCGCTGCACACTCGGGCAACTCACCACTACCCAGTCACGATTCACTTTGAAGAGTAGAGATCGATGAACAAGAACGCACAACGGCTCCGGAGAGCGGCGCGTACCCGCGCGAAGATTCGGGAGCTGAAGGCTTTGAGGCTGTCGGTACATCGCACGCCGCGGCACATCTACGCACAGATCTTCGATCCGAATTCGAAGGTTCTGGCGGCAGCGTCGACGCTGCAAAAGGAGGTGCGCCAAGGTCTGAAGAGCACCGGCAACATCGCAGCCGCCGCTGCGGTCGGCAAAGCGATCGCGGAGAAGGCGAAGGCTGCGGGCATCACGCGGGTTGCGTTCGATCGTTCCGGCTTCAAATACCACGGACGTATCAAGGCGTTGGCCGATGCCGCGCGCGAGAACGGGCTCGAGTTCTAGTTGCTGACGCCGCTGGAGTTACGACTTAACAGGTTCCTTCGAGGAAACACATCAATGGCCAGAGTTGAAAAAGCTGCTGCAGCCGACGAGTACATCGAGAAGCTCGTGGCGGTGAACCGCGTGGCGAAGGTCGTCAAGGGCGGCCGTCAATTCGGGTTCACGGCGCTCACGGTTGTCGGCGACGGTCGCGGCAGAGTCGGGTTCGGATACGGCAAGGCGCGCGAAGTGCCGATTGCGATCCAGAAGGCCATGCAGCAGGCGCGCAAGAACTTGGTGACCGTGGCGTTGAACAACGCGACCCTCTACTACCCGGTGCACGGCAAGCACGGCACGACGCGCGTGTACATGCAACCGGCCGCCGATGGTACCGGTTTGATCGCCGGCGGCGGGATGCGCGCCGTGTTCGAATGCGCCGGTGTGCGCAACGTGCTCGCGAAGAGCCACGGCTCGCGTAATCCGATCAACGTCGTGCGCGCAACCATGAACGCGCTGATGAAGATCCAGGCACCGGAAGAGATCGCAGCAAAGCGCGGCAAGCGCGTCGAGGACCTGCTGGGCGCTCAATAGCGCACCCGAAACGAGGCTAGATCATGGCGAACGCGAACGGAAAAACCATCAAGGTCACGCTGGTGAAGAGCGTTCACGGACAGCTCGAGCGTCATCGTGCGACGGTGCGGGGGCTGGGTTTGAAGCGAATCCGCGATTCGCGCGTGCTCCCTGATACGCCGGAAATTCGCGGCATGATTCGCGCCTCGAGTCACTTGCTGAAGGTTGAAGAAGGCTAAGGACGACACGCGCGAGGCTGGCGTTCGTCGAGATCGGAAGATCCGCCGAACTGCGAATCTCGAATCGCGAAACACACGAGTAAACAGTTATGCGTTTAAACACTCTCGCTCCGGCCCCAGGTAGCAAGAAGCCGCGGCTTCGTGTCGGTCGGGGACTTTCGGCCGGTCAAGGCAAGACCTGCGGTCGCGGCATCAAGGGTCAACGAGCACGCAAAGGCGGCTACCACAAGGTGGGCTTCGAAGGCGGTCAGATGCCGCTGCAGCGTCGACTTCCCAAGACAGGCTTCCGCTCCAAGGTGGCGCCGACCGTTGCAGAGGTGCGGCTTTCGGAGCTGAAAAAGGTCTCCGGAGATGTCGTGGATTTGGCCGCCCTCAAGGCAGCGAATCTTGTGCCCGCGCAAGCGCTTCGCGCCCGTATTGTCGCCTCGGGAGAGGTCGGCAAGGCTGTGACCGTCAAGGGTGTGCATGTGACCAAGGGTGCGCGCGCGGCAATTGAGGCTGCCGGCGGCAAGATCGAGGCCGCTTAATCGAGCACTCGATCAATACGGAATCAATCACTTGGCAACGAAGACTTCAGCCCCACCGCTCGCCGCGCTCGGCGAGATCACTCGCTTCGCAGAATTGCGGCAGCGGCTGTTCTTCTTGCTTGGCGCGTTGGTCGTTTACCGCATCGGTACATTCATTCCGGTGCCGGGCATCGACCCGATCGCGCTCGCGCGTCTGTTCGAGTCGCAGCAAGGCACGATCCTCGACATGTTCAACATGTTCTCGGGCGGTGCCTTCGAGCGCTTGTCCATTTTTGCGCTCGGCGTCATGCCCTACATCTCGTCGTCGATCATCGTGCAGATGATGGCTGTCGTGGTTCCGCAGTTGGCCGCCATCAAGAAGGAAGGCGAGTCCGGCCGGCGCAAGCTCATGCAGTACACACG
>DATCLP010000064.1:0-9632 GCA_036563855.1 Steroidobacteraceae bacterium
TCCCAAGATCACGCTGGTGGGGAAGGGCGTGTGCTTCGATACCGGCGGCCTCGACATCAAGCCCGCCTCTTCGATGCTGCTCATGAAAAAGGACATGGGCGGTGCGGCGATCGCGCTTGCCTTGGCACAAGCGATCATGGACGCGAAGCTGCCGGTTCGGTTGCGCCTGCTGATCGCGGCCGTGGAAAACGCAATCTCGGGCAGCGCGATGCGTCCGGGCGACATTCTCTCGACGCGCAAGGGCCTGTCCGTCGAAGTTGGCAATACGGATGCGGAGGGTCGACTGATCCTGTGCGATGCATTGGCATTGGCCGACGAAGAGCAGCCGGAATTGTTATTCGACTTCGCAACGCTCACCGGCGCGGCGCGCGTCGCGCTCGGTCCTGAGCTGCCTGCGGTGTTCGGCAACGATCAGGCCGTCGCCGCTGCCGTCGTCGAAAGCGGACATACGCAAGCCGATCCGCTCTGGCAACTGCCGCTTTGGACGCCTTACGACGAAGAGCTCGGCAGCAAAGTGGCCGATGTAAACAACGTATCGTCGTCCGGCTTTGCGGGCGCGATCATCGGTGCCCTGTTTCTGAGGCGATTCGTGAGCGAGGCGCGCGCCTGGCTCCATTTCGATCTTTACGCTTGGAACGGCAAGGAGAAACCAGGCCGTCCAGTTGGCGCGGAGCCGCAATGCTTGCGAGCCGTGTACGCGTACTTGAAGGCTCGCTACGGCCGCTGATGCGCGCACACCTTTCTGTGAGCAGCTCTTTGTATGTCGCCTGAGGCTCGGGTGCGAGCCGATTCAAGCGTGGCCGATGCCGGCGCGATCAACCCACGCGACCTTGCGTTGCTGATCGCGATGAACCTCATTTGGGGCTTCAACCTGATAGCTTCGAAGATCGGCGTCGCGCAGCTGCCGCCCGTGTTCTTCACTGCGCTGCGTTTCGGCATCATGGGGCTGCTGCTCTTGCCGTTTCTGCGCATGCACCGCGGGCAGATGGGGAATCTCCTCGGTGCAGCCGTGTTCACGGGGCCGTTGGCGTTCGCTCTCCTGTTCATCGGCTTGTTCTTGGTTGCCGACGCATCGATGGTCGCCATCGCCACACAGATGGGCGTGCCGTTCTCGACGCTGTTGTCCGTCTGGTTGCTCGGCGAAACGATCCGTTGGCGCCGGCGGCTCGGCATTGTGCTCGCCTTCGGCGGCATCGTGGTGATCGGTTTCGATCCACGGGCATTCACCTACTGGGACGGTCTCGCGCTCGTCGTGATGTCGTGCTTCGTCAGCTCCTTGGGGCTGATCTTCGTCAAGCGATTGCACGACATCGGACCGCTCGAGCTGCAAGCGTGGATCGGCGTCGTTGGCGGCCCGACACTCCTGCTTTTGAGTCTTGCGACGGAGACCAATCAGCTTCAGGCGGTCGTGAACGCCGATTGGCGTGCGTGGGCGGCCCTGGGGTTCACGATCGTGATGTCGAGCCTCGTCGCCCACACGGGGTGGTACTACCTCGTGAGCCGCTATCCCGTGACGAGTCTCTCGCCGCTCACCTTGTTGTCACCGTTGTTCGGCGTACTGTTCGGCGTCACGCTGCTCGACGATCAGTTGACGTGGCGGATGCTGCTGGGCGGTGCGATCACGCTACTCGGCGTGTTCATCGTCCTGATGCGCGAGAAGCGGCTGATCGACACCGGAACTTGAATCACCGGTGGACGCGCCCCCGCGCGCACGTGTAAAAAGCGAGTTTCTCGCAATTTAGTCGTCAATCAGAAGTCTCGAACCCATGGCCAACACGAAGACCGCCAAGCCGAATCCACGTCGTTACTCGAGCGAAATCGTCGATGGACTGGCCCAAGCGCCCAGCCGCGCAATGCTGCGTGCGGTGGGCTACAAGGACGCCGACTTCAAGAAGCCGGCGATCGGCATCGTCTCGACGTGGAGCAACCTCACGCCGTGCAACATGCACATCGACAAGCTGGCGAAGGCGGCAGCCGATGCGGTCGATCGGTCAGGCGGCAAGAGCACGACGTTCGGCACGATCACGGTGTCGGACGGCATTTCCAACGGTACGCCCGGCATGCGCTATTCGTTGATTTCGCGCGAGGTCATAGCCGATTCGATCGAAACCGTGTCCGGCGCGCAAGGTTTCGACGGCATCGTGGCGATCGGCGGCTGCGACAAGAACATTCCCGGTTGCATGATCGCGCTCGCACGACTGAATCGTCCGTCGATCTTCGTCTACGGCGGCTCGATTCAGATGGGCAAGAAGCGGCGCGACATTATTTCCGTGTTCGAAGCCGTCGGTGCGTACGCAGCCGGGAAGATCTCGGAAGCGCAGCTCAAGGAAATCGAGCGCACCTCGATTCCAGGCCCGGGAAGCTGCGGCGGCATGTACACGGCGAACACCATGGCCTCGGCCATCGAAGCGCTCGGTATGAGCTTGCCGGGCAGCTCCGCTCAGGAAGCTGTATCGAAACAGAAGCTTCAGGATTGCAAGGATGCCGGGAAGGCCGTGATCAATCTGGTCAAGAAAGGCATCCTGCCGTCGCACATTCTGACTCGCGAAGCGTTCGAAAACGCGATCACGGTGGTCATCGCGCTCGGCGGATCGACGAATGCGGTCCTGCATCTGCTCGCGATTGCACACGCCGCGAACGTGCCGCTCGAGCTCGACGATTTCACGCGCATCGGCAAGCGCGTTCCTGTATTGGCGGACTTGCGTCCGAGCGGCAAGTACTCGATGTCCGAGCTCATCAAGATCGGCGGCATTCAGCCGCTCATGAAGATGCTGCTCGATGAAAAGCTATTGCACGGAGAGTGCTTGACCGTCACGGGCAAGACGCTCGCCGACAATCTGAAGCGCGTCAGACCCTATCCGAAGAACCAAGACATCGTTCATGCGTTCACGAACCCGATCAAGCCTGAGAGTCACTTGGTCGTGTTGTACGGCAATCTCGCTCCGGAAGGTGCGGTGGCGAAGATCACTGGCAAGGAGGGCTTGAGCTTTACCGGTCGCGCGCGCGTGTTCGACGGCGAGGAGAGGGCGCTACAAGCGATCCTCGATGGCATCGTCGGGGAAGGCGATGTCGTCGTCATTCGCTTCGAAGGCCCGAAAGGCGGACCAGGCATGCGCGAGATGTTGAGTCCGACGAGCGCAATCGCAGGGCGCGGGCTGGCGGGCAAAGTCGCTCTGATTACCGATGGCCGTTTTTCGGGCGGCAGCCACGGATTCGTCGTCGGTCACATTGCGCCGGAGGCCGCAGTCGGCGGGCCGATTGCGTTGGTCGAAGATGGAGACGAAATCACGATCGACGCGGTCGCGCGGGAGATCCGGCTCAATGTCGACGAGGCGACGCTCAGCGCACGGCGGTCTGCATGGAAGGCGCCAGAGCCTTTCACACGGCGCGGCGTGCTCGCGAAGTACGCCCGGTGCGTCAGCAGCGCTTCGCAAGGTGCCGTCACTGATCGCGAATGACGCTGGCGACGAGGCGCTCGAACGACGCCTTGCCGCCTCGGGATCACTACGTCTTGTCGATCGGCAGGATTGCCCATAACGTTCCTTCTGCGTGACTCTGATCCGTGATCCGTAATTCGTGGCTTTGATGGGCACCTCGTGACTGAAGCGCAATTCATAGAGCTGGTCGAAGTTGGTCCTCGCGACGGTCTACAGAGCGAGCCCGACGTTATGTCGACGGACTTCAAAGTCGAGCTGATCGGTCGGCTCGTCGATGCAGGGCTGAGGCGCATCGAGGTTGCGAGCTTCGTCAACCCCAAGCGAGTTCCGCAAATGGCGGATGCAGAGGCCGTTCTCGCTCGCTTGCCGACGCGCGACGACGTTCATTACGTAGGATTGGTTCTCAACCGCAAGGGATTCGAGCGCGCGCTGGCAGCGGGATGTGGCGAGATCGGCATGGTCACTGCTGCAACGGACAGTTTCGGGAAGCGCAACCAAGGTGCAACGGTCGAAGAGACGATCGCTGCATGGGAGGAAATCGCTCCGCTCGCCCATGCTGCGGGCATTCGTGTGCAAGTCACGATCTCGGTGTCGTTCGGTTGTCCCTACGAAGGCGAAGTTTCGCCGGAGCGCGTCGTTGACATCGCAAAGCGCCTTGCCCGATCGAATCCATTGGAAATCGCCATCGCAGACACGATCGGCGTTGCCGTCCCCACGCAGGTCACGAGCTTGGTCGAGCGCTTGAAGCAGGCAATCCCCGAGGTGCCGCTGCGCTGCCATTTCCATAACACGCGCAATACCGCCGTCGCGAACGCTTACGCGGCGGTGCTCGCCGGTGTTCGAACGCTGGATTCCAGCGTCGGCGGTATCGGCGGGTGTCCGTTTGCTCCAAACGCCACGGGCAATGTTGCGACCGAGGACCTGCTTTACATGTTGTCTCGAGCAGGATTTACGACCGGCGTGAACCTGGAAAAGCTCATCGAAACGGCCCGTTGGCTGCAGGAGCAGCGCGGCAGGCCTGTCCCGAGCATGGTCTCCAAGGCCGGCGGATTTCCCAAGCCCGTTGCTGCTGCCTAATACGACCTAGAAACATTTTGCCTTTGCAGGTTTGTCGGACAATCCGGCCGTCGTCGGTGCTGTCCTACGGTCGCTCGGCGCGTATACACTTGCGGCCCTCGGGGGCTTCGGCCCTCCACAAAATTCTGAAGGGTTCGTTATGGCCAAAGCAGTGGACAAGGCATATCAAACTGTTCGCGAACGGATCATTCGTGGGGTATATCCGGCTGCATCTCGCATCACGGAACAAGAAGTGGCGGCAGCCGCCGGAGTGAGCAGAACGCCGGTACGGGAGGCATTGCGAAGGCTTCACGCCGAAGGGTTGCTCGAGTTCATCCCGCACCAAGGCGCGATCGTGACGGAATGGACGCGCGAGGACCGCGACGATCTGTTCGAGCTGCGTGCATTGTTGGAATCGTATGGCGCTGCTCGCGCCGCAAGGCGGATGAGCGAAGCGGGGATCGCCGAGCTGCGGCAGATCGCCGAGGATCAGTATCACGAGACGGTCGCCAAGTCCCCGGGCTATCTGAATCGCATCGGGGAGCTCAATAGCCAGTTCCATCGTCGCATTCACGAGCTTGCCGGCAGCTCGAGACTCGTGACCGCGCTTGCCTCGCTGATCGAGGCGCCGCTCATGATGAGGACCTTCGAAAACTACAAAGACGAAGATCTCGTGCGAAGCGCTTCCGAGCATCTCGAAATCGTGCGTGCGCTCGAATCGCGCGACGGAGATTGGAGCGCTGCGCTCATGCGCGCGCACATTCTCGGTGCGCGGGGCATATTGCGGTTCCTTTGACGGCTGAGCTCGAACGCGGCGGATGTTCCGATGAGGAACGCCCGCCGCGTTTGTTTTTCGTACGCGTTCTTCGGTGTCGCGCTTTCGGCGACGATGTCTAGAATTGCACTTCGTGCTCGTGGTTTTGAGAGAAGGAGAATCAGCTATGGCGATCAAAGTCGGCGACAAGATGCCTTCCGGTACGCTCACGATCGTGACGGAAGACGGTCCGCAGAAGGTCAGTGCGGAAGAGTTCTTCAAGGGCAAGAAAGTCGTCTTGTTCTCCGTCCCGGGCGCATTCACTCCGACTTGCGATGCGAAGCACTTGCCTGGATTCGTCGAGCGCGCATCCGACATCCGCGCCAAGGGCGTCGACACGATTGCTTGTCTCGCAGTCAACGATCCCTTCGTCATGAAGGCATGGGGCAAGTCGCAGGGCGTCGACGGCAAGGTCACGATGATCGCCGACGGCAATGCCGAATACACCAAAGCTCTGGGCCTCGAGTTCGACGCTACGGGATTCGGCATGGGCATTCGCGGGCAGCGTTTTGCCGCGATCATCGAGGACGGCGTCGTCAAACAGCTCAACGTCGAAGCGAAAGGCGAGTTCAAGGTGTCGAGTGCGGAGTATGTGCTTGGGCAGCTATGAGCTGCCCAAGCACAGGCTGTAGGCTAGGCTGTAGATGTGGGCAAGGGCGCGTTCGCGCACTTCTTGCTAACAGATCAGAGTTGCAGACGTAAGCTCAAAAGAGAAGGGGCGCATGTGCGCCCCCTTCTTGCTACAGCCTACAGCCTATAGCCTGATGCTTTAGCCCAGCTGCTTTTCCAGCTCCGGCAACACCTGGAAGATGTCGCCGACGAGACCGATGTCGGCCACTTCGAAGATCGGTGCTTCGGGATCTTTGTTGATGGCAACGATCGTTCGAGCGTCCTTGATGCCGGTGAGATGCTGAATCGCACCGGAGATACCGCAAGCGATGTACAGCTCAGGCGCGATGATCTTGCCAGTCTGACCGACTTGCAGGTCGTTGGGCGCGTAGCCGGAATCCACCGCAGCACGCGAAGCGCCGACCGCGGCCCCCAGCTTGTCCGCGAGGCTGTAGATCAGCTTGAAGTTTTCGGCACTTCCGACGGCACGACCGCCAGAAACGACGCGGGCTGCTGTCTGCAAGTCCGGGCGACCGCTCGTTGCTGCAGAGCGCTCGACGAAGCGCGTATGCGTGGGCAGATCGACCGAGACGTTGGCCGCTTCGATCGTCGCATTACCGCCTTGCGGGGCGGCTTCGAAAGATGCCGTGCGAACGGTCGCGACAACCTTCTTATCTTGTGGTGCCTCGACCGTGATGATCGCGTTGCCGGCATAGATCGGTCGACGGAAGCGATAGGCCGACTCGACGGCCATGATGTCGCTCAACTGACCGACGTCGAGAAGGGCGGCGACGCGAGGCAACAGATCCTTTCCGAACGTCGTTGAGGGTGCAAAAACGTGCGTGTAGTTCGCGGCCAGGGCGGCAATCTGCGGCGCCAGCACGGCGGCGAGCGGTTCGGCATTCGCGGGATTTTCAACCGTCAACACGCGCTTGACGCCTTGCAGCTGAGCCGCCTGCGATGCGATTTCGCCGGCGGAAGCCGCGAGCACGACGACGTCGATTTCGGCGCCTTCGATCTTGTTCGCGCAGGTGACGGACTTGGCGGTCGATGCATTGAGCTTGCCGCCGGAATGTTCGGCAACGATGAGAACCTTCGCCATTACACCAACCCCTTCTGCTTTAGAACAGCCACGAGCTCGGCGACATCCTTGACCATGATGCCCTTCGAGCGAGCGGCAGGCGGCTCGTACTTCAGAACCTTGAATTGCGGCGCGGCGTCGACGCCGAGCGATGCCAACTCGATGGTCTCGAGCGGCTTCTTCTTCGCCTTCATGATGTCGGGCAGCTTCACGTAGCGGGGCTCGTTCAGACGCAGGTCGCTCGTGATCACCGCCGGCAATTCGATCTCGATGGTTTCGAGACCGGCATCGACCTCGCGCGTCACTTTGGCCTTGCCGCCCTCGAGCTCGACTTTCGAGGCGAACGTGGCCTGCGGACGATTCCACAGTGCCGCGAGCATCTGACCGGTTTGGTTGTTGTCGTCGTCGATACCTTGCTTGCCGAGCAGCACGATGCTCGGCGATTCCTTTTCGATCAGCTTCAGGAACACCTTCGCAGCAGCGAGCGGCTCGAGCGGTGTGTCGCTCTGCACCAGAATCGCGCGATCCGCGCCCATCGCCAGGCCGGTCCGTAGCTGTTGCTGGGTGTCGGCCGGTCCGATACTGGCGACGATGACTTCCGTTGCGCCGCCTTTCTCTTTGATGCGTAGTGCCTCTTCGAGCGCGATTTCGTCGAAGGGGTTGATGCTCATTTTGACGCCGTCGGTCACGATACCCGTGCCGTCGGGCTTGACGCGGACGCGGACGTTGTAGTCCACGACTCGCTTGAGGCCAACCAAAATCTTGCTCACGCCATGCTCCATTCGGAATTGACTGTCGGGACGCCGACGCACGCTCGGCAGAATCGAGCGAATCGAGCCGGAACGCCGATATTGGGATTGCCGCCCGCCGGGCAGCGGCGGGGCACGCTACTGTAAGGACGAAGGAGAGTCAAACCCGATTGCGAGGTTCGTGACCGCAAGACTCGGACGCAGCAAACTCGGGTCTTACTCTGCGGAACCCATCCGAATCGAACCGCCGCAGGCTGTCGGGGATTGCCGGTGTTTTGCGCCGGGGCTCAAGGTGTCGAGCCGGTAGGGCCGCTAGACTTAGCCATTCCCTCCGTCCACGGTGAACGCTCCATGCCTGACGCACTCGCTCCTCGACTCAAGCTCGCGGTGATCGCTCCTGCCAGCAACACCGTCGTGCAGCCTGAGCTCGACGCCATGCGCCCGCGCGGTGTTACGAACCAGATGATGCGCGTCGTGATCCCGGATACGCCCGTGGAGAGCGAAGAGGCCTTCGCGAAGATGATGAGCACGGTGCGCAACTCGATCGAGTCGGCGATCGACGGCATCTTGGCGTGCTCGCCGTCGGCGATCCTGATGGCCATGTCTGCCGAAACCTTTTGGGAAGGCGTGCTCGATGCCAATGGGTTGCAGACCCATCTCGAATCGCGCGCCAACGTCAAAGTCATTCTCGGCACGCAGGCCTGTCTTGCCGCAATTCAACGATACGGCGGCATTCGCCGCATTGCGTTGATCACACCCTATATGCCGGCAGGCGATGCCCAGGTCCGCCGCACGTTCACCGACAGCGGCTTCGAAGTCGTGAACCTGCTCGGCCTGAAGTGCAACAGCCCGCTACTGATGGCGCACGAGCCGCCCGAGCGCCTCCGCCGTGCAGTTCGCGAAGTCGACGATCCGAGCGTCGAGCTCATTGTCCAAGTCGGCACGAACCTCGCGTTCGCGAAGGTTGCCGCCGAAGCCGAACACTGGCTCGGCAAGCCGGTCCTCGCCGTCAACACCTGTACGTACTGGTATGCGCTCAGGAGTTTGGGGATCGAAGACAAGATTGAGGGGTTTGGGTCGCTGCTGCTCGAACATTGAGCCGAGGGCTCGGGGCTCGGGGCGTGGGGCTTGGGTAAGAAGAGCTTTCGTGCGAGCTGTGACGATGCCCACATGTGTTTACGGTGAGGCTGAGTATCCTGCACACTTGCACACCCGAGCACCAAGTCCCCAAGTCCTCTATGCGTACCATCCGCCCGAGTGCCAGCCTTGCGAACGTCAAGTACGAGATCCGCGGGGATCTGGCACGCCGCGCCCATGAGATGGAGCGGATGGGCTACGACATCATCCAGCTCAACATCGGCAACCCGGGGCTGTTCGGGTTTCGGACGCCCGAGACGATGCGCCTGGCGATGATCGAAAACCTGCGATCGAGCGAGGCCTATTGTCATCAGAAGGGGATCTTCCCGGCGCGCGAAGCGGTCGTCATGTTGCAGCAAAGCCGCGGCGTTCGCGGCGTGACGGCCGAAGAGGTCTACATGGGCAATGGCGTGAGCGAGCTCATCGATCTCACGTTGCGCGCTCTGTTGTGCACTGACGATGAAGTGCTCGTTCCGAGTCCGGACTACCCGCTGTGGACCGCGGCGGTCAATTTGAATCGCGGACGTGCGGTGCATTATCCGTGTCGCCCCGAAAACGGGTTCGAGCCCGATCCCGAGGAAATCGAGTCGCTGATCACTTCGCGCACGCGCGCGATCGTCGTCATCAATCCAAACAATCCGACGGGTGCGGTCTATTCGCGGAAGACGCTCGAGGCGATTGCAGGCATTGCCGAGCGTCATCAACTGGTCGTGTTCAGCGACGAAATCTACGATCAGATTCTGTACGAC
>DATCLP010000065.1:0-5828 GCA_036563855.1 Steroidobacteraceae bacterium
ATTCAAGCCCTTCGCAAGCTTGATCGCTTCGGTCAGTCCGCGTCGTGAAGCCGAGCTGCCGTCCACTGGAACCAAGATTCGCTGGTACATCGAAAGCTCCTTTCGTTCAGATCTGCGTTACGAAAACCCGATCCACCGTCCCGATGCCGCAACGAGAAACCAGAGCGACATGGAGGCTAGCGCAACCAGCTTGAGCGTCGCCGGCTGCAACTCATCGACGTTGCCCCGCAACAGCGGCATTTTGATCGCGAACACGAATGCAATACCCGCCGCGAGCGCTGCCATCTTCACCCAGAAATAGAAGTTGTGATAGCACTTTGTCGCGACGCCCGCCAGCATGAAAAACCCGGTGGCGAGTAGCGTATAAAGCGCAATCTTGAACCACCGGTGGGCGGCGAACGCGAGCGTTTGCGTGGGGACGTCCTTCAGAATGACGTTCATCAGCCGCAAATCCGTGAGGAGCACCGTGCCGCCGAGGACGGCAAGCGCCATCAGGTGCACGGCTTCGATCGTCGCAAACGTTGCGCCTTTGTCCTTGACGAATGCCCCGACCGGGGAGGTTTCCAGCCAAGTGAATAGATCCAGTAGCCGCATGGTGTGCTCCGTTCAGGCAGCAGGGTTCGTGCAACCGATGAAGGCATCGATCCAGGCCGGATTCGGCTCGCCGCAGTCGAACCAGTCGTAGGCGATGAAGCGACCGGTCGTAACGATGCCTGCCCACAATGCGAGCGAGAGCCCGGCGGCGACTCGCGTGCGTGCCGGCGGTACCGGCGCCAGATCCCAACTGTCGACCGATGCCTTCATGTGACGATGGAAGAGCAGGGCATTGATGAAGGCGGCAAGAAGCAGAATCAGCTTGATACGAAACCACAGGCTCTGGCTCGTTCGCACCGGAATGGCCGTATAGAGCGCGATGCCGGTTGCGAACATCACGACGAATCCGGCAAGCATCGGCTTGGTCAGGCGTTCCGCGACTTTCGAGGCGGGAACGTGCGTAAAGCACAAACCGAGCATGCGAAGGTCGATAATGCAGAGCAGTCCGAGCGAGACCATGAGCGTCAGCACATGCGTCGTCTCGATCCAGTTGTAGAGATAGAAGGACTCGTGCAGTCCCACGCTGAAGGATGTCGACTCGAGCCAACGGGCAAACTCGAGAATGAGCTCGTTCATTCGTTCTCCCCGAATATCGTGACGTACCCTTTATAAGAGGGCATGCACGTACAGACCTCAGGTTCTTCCCTGAGGGATTCGGGAGTTCCACCGAGATCGGCGTTGTGTAGCCGCGAAAAAATGAAAAGAGTTGTGAATCGTGACTCGCGACTCGCAGTCGTGAGCAATGAGTGGTGAGTAGTGAGCGGATGAGGTGCGGTCCGAGCTGAGGTTCGTAAATGCTCGTCGCGAGCAGAATAGCTTCCACGGAGTGGAAGTATTTGCGGAATCACGAAAGGAGCGAAGCGCTACGACTCACGCGTCACGTCTGTGGTCACGAGCTCTCGCCAGCAGTTCGACAACTTCGCTGTCTTCCGTCTGCGAGAAATCGGCATACCAGTCGCCCACGGCGCGGAAGAATTCCGGTATCGCGAGGCAGACGACTTCGTCGGCATCTCGTTCCAGCTTTGCGACCGTATCCTCAGGTGCTACCGGCAGTGCAACGATGATGCGTTTTGCGCCCAAGGCGCGCGTGGCACGAACTGCTGCGATCATGCTTGCGCCGGTTGCTGCGCCGTCATCGACGAGAATGACCGTACGATCCTTCAGATCGAGCGGCGGTCGGTCGCCGCGAAACTTTCGCTCGCGCGAGGCGACTTCGCGTATCGCCTCTTGTGCATAGCGGCGCACGGATGCTTCGTTCTCCCCGAGCGCGACGATCTCTTCGTTGATCACGACGACGCCGCCGGAAGCGACGGCGCCGAGCGCCAGCTCGGGCTGAAACGGCGCACCGACCTTGCGCACGATCATGACGTCGAGCTCGGCGCGCAGTGCCTTCGCGACTTCATACGCGACGGGTACCCCGCCGCGCGGCAGGCCGAGCACGAGCACGTCGCGGTCCGCGTAACCGGCCAGCCGCTTTGCGAGCGCTCGACCGGCCGATGCGCGATCCGCGAATACAGTCATGGTGCTATGCGGCTCGAAGCGCCGCCATGATCGTTGCGCCGGCCCGGCTCATGTCGTCCAGCGCTCGCCGATCGTCGCCGGCTTTCACATTGACGCCGCGAATCGCATCCTCGAGCACGACGACTTCAAAGCCGTGCGAGCGTGCATCGAGCACCGTGGCGCGCACGCAGTAGTCGGTGGCCAGCCCGCCGACGAACACTCTGTTGATCCCGAGCGTACGAAGCTCTTCGGCAAGCGAAGTGCCTTGAAAGCCGGAGTAGGCTTCGGCCTCGGCATCGAAACCTTTGGAAACGATGCGGGCGTTGACCGGAACGTTCAGACCTTCCGCCCAGGAAGCGCCCGGCGTGTCTTGAACGCAGTGCGGCGGCCACGGACCGCCGCGCTCTTTGAACGAGCAGTGATTCGGCGGGTGCCAGTCGCGCGTGAAGAAGATCGGCAGATTGTTCGCGGCAAAAGCGGCGATGTATCCGTTGAGGGGGCCGACGACTTCGTCGCCGCCGGGAACGCCTAGGGCGCCTCCGGGCAAGAAGTCGCGCTGAACGTCGACGACGATGAGCGCATCGCCGCGCCGAATGTCGAGATCTCGAGACTTTTCGGTGTGCGTCGTCATAAGTCCTTGTGTGTCGGATTTCGAACCTGAAGGGTAGCGGGCAATGCAGCCCTATGCAGTCGGGATTAGCGCGGGGGCTGTACGCCCGATTACGGGAAGCGTACAGCAAGACATGCGGACTGGACCGCCGAGCGGCAAGTCCGGCACGTAAGGCATGGCGAAGGGTGCAGGAGTAACATCTACAAGCAGGGGCTAGAAGGGCGGTCCGAATGAGCGTGTCGACGGATGGATAACGGTGAGCGATCCACGACGAATCTTCTTACTCGACGGTCATCCTGACGGTGCGCGCGAGCGCTTCGTCCACCAGCTTGCCGAAGCTTACGCGGAGGGCGCCGTATCTGCCGGGCATCAAGTCATTCGCAAGCGCTTGGCCGATTTGGATGTGCCGCTACTGCGCAGTAAGGACGACTACCAAGGCGAGCCGCCCGAGCGCTTGCGCGAGTGTCTCGACGCGGTGGATTGGGCGCAGCACGTGACGATCGTGCATCCGCTTTGGCTGGGGTCCATGCCTGCCGCGCTCAAGGGTTTGTTCGAGCAGCTCGTCCGTCCAGGATTCGCATTCAGCACGGATCAATTGGGCCGCTGGCCCGTGCGTTTCTGGGAAGGCAAGACCGCGCGCATCATCGTCACGATGGGCATGTCGAAGCCTGCTTATTGGTGGTACTACGGCGTCGGGGGCGCACGCAGCCCGCAGCGCGTCGTTCTGTCGACGATGGGTTTTCGCTCCGTGCACACGACGTTGATCGGCCGTGCGGAAACGATGAGCGCAGAAGAACGGCGGCAGTGGATCGAGGAGGTCCGCGCGTTAGGCCGCCGAGGCGACTAAGGTCGCCAGCGGCGTCCTAACGCAATTGAGAATGGAGAACTGAGAATGGAGAATTGACTCCGAAGCCGGCTTCGGGTCGTGCGCCGCGCAATTTCTTCTGCGCCATGCGAATGAGTCAGGCACACAACGAATCACTACATGTGAAACTCGAAGCAATTCGTCGGCGCTCAACTCGCCGCCCTCTGTAATTCTCAATTCTCCATTCTCAATTCTCAATTTCTCATGGTGCGTTTCGAAGTTTACGTCCAGCCCCGCGCCAGCAAGACGGCAGTCGCGGGCATGCACGATGGGCGGCTGAAGGTTCGGCTGGCGGCCCCGCCGGTCGATGGGGCGGCGAATGCAGAGCTCGTGAGATTCGTCGCCGAATGTCTTGGAGTTTCGAAATCCGAGGTGCGCATCGTCGCCGGCGAGTCGAGCCGCAGGAAGTTGCTCGAAGTGCCGGGATCGGACGCGAGTGCGATTATCGATAGGCTGAAGGCTGAAGGCTGAAGGTTGTAGCCTTTCTTTCCCGCGCTTCAAGCCCCCAGCCCCACGCCCTCATTTGTGCGGCTCGTCTCCCACCGAATCGCGCACGAGCGTCTTCGCGCCGATCATGTAGTGAATGAACGACCACACGTTGATGCACACCATGACGATCAGCGCATAGCGCAAGCCGTCTGCTTTCGCGAGCGCTTCGGCCATGCCCTCAGCCATGAAGCGCTCATAGAAGATGTCGCTCACGACGCCGACGAGCGTCGGCCCGAGGCCCAGACCGATCAGGTTCACGATGAGCAGCAACACAGCGGAGCCAAGCGCGCGTTCACGCACATCGACCAGACGTTGCATCGTCGCGTAGCTCGGGCCGAGGTACATCACGCCGAACACGAGGCTGACGAACATGGTTGCGATCACGATGTTGGTATCGCCTAGGCTGTAGGCGAGGATGGCCGCCGGGACGTTCAATAGCGTGGCGATACCGGGTGTCAACATCTGCCAACGCACGTCGCCGCGCCACTGCGTCATCTTGTCGGCGAGCCATCCGCCGAACCATGTGCCGCCGACGCCGGAAACGGCGGAAACGATCGCGAGCACCGTGCCCGCATCGCCGACCGAGAGTCCGTGGCTGCGAATCAGGAAGGAGGGGTGGAATCCGTTGACGCCATAGCCGACGAAAGCGTGGAGCGCCGTCGCGAGCGACAAATGCCAGAACGTCGCTTTCGTGAAGAGTCTGCCGAGCACTTGGAAGAACGGCGGCGGTGTCGCTGAAGTCACGACGCCTTCCGCATAACCGCGTGGCGGTTCGCGAAGGGTGAGCTTCAAGATGAGCGCGAGCACGATTCCCGGGATGCCGACGACATAGAAGGCCGTACGCCAACCGAAGCGCTCGGCAATCTGTGCGCCCGTGATATACCCGACGAACACGCCGCCGTAGATGCCCATCGAATAAATGGCGATGGCCGTCGTGCGGCGTGCCTTCTCGAAATAATCGCCGATGATCGAATAGGCCGGCGGCGAGCAGCCGGCCTCGCCGATGCCGACTGCCACGCGGGCGGCGAAGAGTTGAAGGAAGTTTTGCGCTCGTCCCGTCAGGACCGTGAACAGGCTCCAGACGAACAACGCAATCGAGATAATGTTGACGCGGTTGGCGCGGTCGGCATAGCGGGCGATGGGAATGCCGAGCACGGAGTACAGAACCGCAAACGCAAGGCCGCTCAACAGGCCGAGTTGCGTGTCCGTGAAGTTGAACTCCTTGCGGATCGGCTCGATGAGGATTTGCAGGATCTGCCGATCGACGAAGTTGAACACGTACACGACGAACAACAGCCACACCACATACCAGCGATAAGCGTTGCTTGCGTGGAATGTCTGGTCGCTCACCTTCGAGGTGCCGGCTTGTTCGACGGTCGTTGACATGCGATTCCCCATGAGCTTCGAACTCAAGAATCCGGAGTCGGCAAGGCGCGCCGGTTCCGCCCGAGGCTCATCCAAGTCGTGCTATGCAATCATTCGATTCGCGCCGGGCCCTCTCTTGTCTGCCATTGAGTCTGCCTGGCGACAGCGATCTCGTGCGGCGCGCCGGGAGTTAAACAGAACGGCAGTCGTTCGGGCAACCCAGGTTGAGGTTTATCCACATTCCCCGTTCCGCCTCGAGCGGGGCCGACGGGGCGGGCCGATCAGACGGACCCTGAAGCAAGGGTCTCAACGGACACGAGCGGAAGCCTGGTTTTGCTACGCTTCGCGCCGCACAAACAAAGTCTGTTTACGATGTCACCGTTCATTGCCGCCGCCTTCTACAAA
>DATCLP010000066.1:0-6724 GCA_036563855.1 Steroidobacteraceae bacterium
CTCCCGAAGGAGAGGCGAACCGACGCGCGCTTCTCGCTGTCGCCTGTAGCCTTAATTGACTTTAAAAAACCTCAATGTCACCACTACCGGCCGCTGCGCCGATTCGACAGACAGCGTGCCGACGAACACGGCTTTGTTGAGCCAATCGTATTTGCCGATCGGTGCTTCGAATCGGACCGTCGAGCGCGCATATCGATTCGCGCCTGTTTCTGCTGCCGGACCGAGCAGCACTTGGTTGTGCACGCGAATGACGGCGCCGTCGTCCGTGCGCAGCCAATAACGTGCATCGAGCTCGGTCACGCCGTCTTCGCGCAGGAGTTGCCAGTCTTCGCCGCCCGGCATGATCGTCCCCTTCATGCCCGGACCTTCGAACGTTCCGCCAGTGATGACGATAACGCGGCGTTCGCCTTGCGGCGTCTTGCCCATCGAAAGCGGCGCATCGATGTTCGCGCGCACGGTCAAGACGTGCTCGAGCGTCGGGGTTTCGAACGACTCTGCTGCGGATGCCGTCATTGCGAGAAACTGCAAAGCGAAGATTCCGGCCGCGATCGTCGTCGCTTTTCGAACCCAACTCAAGTTGCGAATGGTTCTGGCGTCGATCATAAGGAGCTGTTTTCGAGGCTAGAGAGGCCGATTGCAGCAAGATGTTCGTCTGTTCATGGTGCCGAAGCGGGCGAGGCCGCTCCTACGCATCCTTGCGTACGCGGCATTAATCCATCCATGCACGTCAAGGTCGCAGAGCGAAGCGTGCGGATGAGGGATCGAACACGCGATAGCGTGTTCGCTACAACCAATGGCGTCCCCTCACCACGACGCTATCGCTCTCGTTGCCTCTCCCCAAGGAGCCCCCAAGGAGAGGCGAATTTGGGCGCGTTGTGCGCGGTCTTTTCCGGCCAGCGCCGCAGCCGGTGCTCACCGCGAGCCGCGCGGCGGCAGCGTGCCGCCTTCGGCGAGAACCTTCATGTTTTCGAGCGCTCGCGTGAACATCGCGCGACGGCGCTCGATGTCAGCCTGTTTCGCAGCTTCGTCGCCGGGAACGAGCGAGATGTCGTACATCAACGTGTAGATCAGCTTCGTCGTCTTCGCGTCGATCGGCCTGGCTTCGAGCGTCCCGTGATACATGTTGTACGGGCGACCTTCTCGCACCGGCTGCGTATAGGTGTACGAATACTCGGTCTTGCCGACGAGAATCTCGTCGGCGATCGAGCGTACGGCACCTACTTCGCCGTCTTTGCCGGAGACGATCTTGCAGCCCGACGGAATCTGCAGCCACTCGGCGATGTCGCAATACTTGCCGACGCGTTGCCAGACCTCGGCAACCGGCTTGTTCACCGTGATCTCCATTGGGATCGAAACGTATTGCGGGTTCGGTACGGCAAGCGGAGCCGGTCCTTGCTGAGCGAACGCAACGCCGGAAAGTGTGCACGCGAGCGCTGCCGCGCTGAGACGAATCGACATGGATGGGTTCCCCCGTTGATGTAGGACGTGAGGAAAGTGTCCCACACCGCCGACCGCGGCGACCAGCGTCGTAACATTCCTTTATGTTGCAGGGGTTGCCGGTCCCAACGTGAAGAACACAGTGGTCCCCTCGCCCGGCGCACTTTCGATCCAGATGCGCCCGCGATGCCGCTTGACGATGCGCGCCACGGTGGCAAGGCCGATACCCGTGCCTGGAAAGTCGCTGTCCGCATGCATCCGTCGAAACGGCTTGAACAGATCGCCCGCTTGCGCCGGGTCGAAGCCGACGCCGTTGTCCCGCACGAAATAAACGATTTCGCGGTCCTGCCGTTCGGAACCGACTTCGATGCGCGGGTGCTCGGTGCGGTTCGTAAATTTCCAGGCATTGCCCAACAAGTTGTCCATCACCGACCGCACCAGCCCCTCGTCTGCCCGTGCAAGGAGCCCCGGGGCGATACGCACTTCGACGCGCGCTTTCGGACTTGCGTCTCGAAGATCTTCGATTACGGAATGCGCGAGCGCGGAAAGATCCACCTCGCTGTAGGTCAAGGCCGCCGTAAAGACGTGCGAGAGATTCAAGAGGTCGCCAATGAGCTGAGCCTGACGGCGGTTGGCGCTCACGATCCGTTCGAGGAATTGCCTTCCTTCGGCGCTCAAGGTGGAGGTGACGTCCTCACTCAGCATGCGAGCGAAAGCATCGATCGTCCGCACCGGCGCCCGCAAATCGTGACTGACCGAAGAGGTGAAGGCTTCCAGCTCTTGCAACGCCTCGTGCAAGGCGGCGGTGCGCTCCTCCACTCGCTGTTCGAGCAGCTGATTCAGGCGGCGCATCTGCCGCTCTGCAACTTTGCGGTGCGTGTTGTCGAACACCGTCGATCGGCTCATCAGGAACTCGCCGTTCGCATCCCGCACGACCGTCGAATTGATGAGCGCATCGAGCGTCGCGCCGCTCTTCGTGACGAATTGCGCTTCGACGCCTTCGATGCGACCGTCGCGCAGAAATCGCGGAAAGCTCTGCTCGAACTTGCGTGCGCTCGTCGGCGTCAGGATCTCCGTGATGCGGCGCCCGATCAGCTCTTCTCGGGTATAGCCGAGCCAACGCAGCTCGGTGTCGTTGATGCGCACGAAGACGCCGTTGCGGTCCAGCGAGTGATAGCCGCAAGGCGCATTGTTGTAGAGATCGGCGAGCTCGCCGATCGCACGCACGAGCCGCTCTTCCGCGCGGCGACGCTGCGCGAGGTCCCGGAACGTGCTGACGACGCCGTAAAGCTCGCCGTCGCGTCCGATCAGCGGCTGCGAGTCCACGCAGATCCAAGCGATCGATCCGTCGGGACGCTGAACGCCCATGGTGACATTGCGTTTCGGACGCCTCGTCCGCAACGCGTGCATCACGGGAGACTGCTCGATCGGAAACGGGCTGCCGTCCTGGCGAATGCTGCGCCAATCGGGGTCGGCCACAGTACGCTTGCGTAAATCCTCTTCGCTGCGCCCCAGGATGCGCAGTGCGCTTGCGTTCCAACCGAGAATTTCGCCGCTCGCGTTGTGCACGACGAGACCATCCGTCATTGCTTCGAGCAACTGGCGGGGGTCGATCCATTGTGCTGTGTCGGTCCTGTCCATGAACGATCTTCGATGGGTTGGAACGCTGAGCTCGCCTTCGTCTCGAAGACGATCCGATACCCATCCCATGCATCAGACTAGGCCTCCCATTTCCCAAGTCCATGCGAGCAATCCCTGATCCGGATTGAGGTTCCTAGCGATCGGTGCACCGCTTCCGAGCGCGCCGAGCTCGACGCCCGCTTCAACGAGGTCGAATCCGAACGTCGCTATGCGGGGTGTTTCCTGCTGCAGGGGTACGCTCGGCGCGTTGCTGCGCCGGCTGCTGGAAGTGCGCGAGATTGAATGCGGAGGCGACGAGCGAAAGATGCGTGAAGGCCTGCGGGAAGTTGCCCAGCATGCATTGCCGGTGGGGATCGTATTCTTCCGAATAGAGATCGACGTCATTGGCCAGAGCGAGCAGACGTTCGAACAACGCCTCGGCCTCTTGCCAACGACCGCACATGGCGTAGGCGTCGACGAGCCAGAAGCTGCACGCCAAGAAACAGCCTTCTCCCGGCGGCAAGCCGTCATCGGTCGCCGTCGAGTTGTAGCGATGCACGAAAATGCCGTCGCGCAGCTCGCGCTCGATCGCAGCAATCGTGCCGAGCGTGCGCGGATCGTCCGGCGGCAGAAAACCCAGAATCGGAATCAGCAGCAGACTTGCATCCAACAGCGACGATCCGTAAGCCTGCACGAAAGTATTGCGGCTCGCGTCGTAGCCACGCGCGCACACCTCGGCGTGAATGCGGTCGCGCACGCTGCGCCAGCGTTCGAGCGGACATGTGAACCCGAAGTGCTCGGCGTCCTTGATCGCGCGATCGAAGGCGACCCAACACATGATCTTCGAGTGGGTGAAGTGTTGCACCGGCCCGCGGACTTCCCAAATCCCGCAATCGGGCTTCTGCCACAGCGTCTCGAGACCTTCGAGCAGCTCGCGCTGAATCGCCCATGCGCGCTCGTGCGTCACCAGCCCCGCCACGCGCGCTTGGTGCATCGCATCCATGACTTCGCCGTAGACGTCGAGCTGAAGCTGCGAATGCGCGGCATTGCCGATCCTGACCGGACGCGAATCTGCGTACCCGGAAAGCCAATCGGCTTCCCGCTCGAACAAACGCCGCTCTCCCGCAACGCCGTACATGATCTGCATCTGGCTTGCGCTGCCCGCGACCGCACGCAGCAACCAGTCCCGCCACGCCCCAGCCACGTCGATGAAACCGGCATCCATGAATGCGAGCAGCGTGAGCGTCGCATCGCGCAGCCAGCAATACCGATAGTCCCAATTGCGTGTGCCGCCGAGTTGCTCGGGCAGCGACGTCGTCGGTGCGGCGACGATGCCGCCCGTCGGGCGATAGATGAGCGCGCGCAAGGTGATCAGGGAACGATGCACGCGATCGGCCCAACGCACGGGAACATTGCAGCGCGAGATCCAATCGCGCCAGAAGACGTCGGTGTCGTGCAAAGCCTCGTCGACGTCGACCGGCTGCGGCGCTTCGAGATGCGAGGGCGAATACGTCATGACGAACGTTTCGCGTTCGCCGGGCCGCACGACGAACTCGGCCACCGTCCTCTTGTCGTGACCTTTGAGCGGCGCACGCGTGACGAGGGTGACCATGTCGGGCCCGGCGATCGCTCGCCACGTGTGCGGTGCGACATGGGTGACCCACGGCACGAATTCGCCGTCGCCGAAGCGAATGATCAGCTCCGTACGCATCCGTACAGCACCGCGCTCGCCGACGACGATTCGGATCAGATCGGACGCCTCGCCGCGCGGCGGCATGAAATCCACCAAGAGCACCGCTCCAGACGCCGTCTCGAATCGAGTTTCGAGGATCAATGTGTCCCGCCGGTATCGGCGCGTCACCTTCGCCGCCTCGCAAGGCTCGATCGACCAACGCCCGTTCTGCGGGGTTCCGACGAGCGCAGCGAAACATGCCGGCGAATCGAAGCGCGGCCAACAGAGCCAATCGATCGACCCGTTGCGCGCCACGAGCGCGGCGGTCTCGCAATCGCCGATGAGGGCGTAATCCTCGATGCGCGGATGATCCGACATGGCTTCGACGTCGGTCAGGGCCTGCATCCGCCGATCAAGAGCGGCGGCAATCCGACCCACACCAGCGCGAGGAGTGCCAGCACACCGGATGCACTGGCGACGAACCCGACGAATCGAGAATGCTCCTCAGCCTCCTGCGTGCGCCCGTATCGCAAACCGCGCCGCACGAGCCAAAGCGTGCCGATTGCAGCAAGGAGCACGCAAACAGTCGTTACCGCCGGAACGAGCGGCATGCCACCGAGTCGCATGCCGGCGAAACCACGTGCGCACGCGAGCGCCGCGAACACATATACGAGCGCAAACGTCAGCAACCAGATCAGCAGAGAACCGGTCACGAACAGCGTCGTCGGCGTGAAGCGATGCTCCCGAGCGGAATCGCTCATGAAAACCTCGGCGAGTGAATGACGAACAGCGCGATCAGCGCTTGCGCGCAGCTATACAGCCACAGGATGCGCGTGT
This sequence comes from Steroidobacteraceae bacterium, assembly GCA_036563855.1. Lineage (GTDB taxonomy): Bacteria > Pseudomonadota > Gammaproteobacteria > Steroidobacterales > Steroidobacteraceae > Steroidobacter. The sequence goes on from DATCLP010000066.1 coordinate 5,567, forward strand.
TATCGAAGGTGTTCCGATGAACCATATCGAGCCGACCGGCCCATGCGCGCGCCAGCGTGAATGTACCCATGAACGTCAGCAGGATGGCATGAACGCCTTGCCAAACGATGAGCAGGTAGGCGCTTGCTGCATAGCCGTGCGCGGTCGGATCCAAGCTCGCGCCCGAAAGCGCGTACACGCTCGACGCAAAGGCGGCCCACAAGAGCAAGATCGCCGCGACAATCGACGCATTGAAACCGGCCGAAGATCCGCGTGCGAGCGCGCGATTTGCCGAGACGAACGCCGCGCCGCTTGCGAACCAGGACGCGATGGCCGCAATCGACGGTCCCACGACCGCCAACTCGAGTCCGCGCGGCGGAAAATCACCGACGGAGACCGTCCAAAGATAGAAGAAGGTGAAAATTGCGCAGGCGAAGATGCTGGCATCAACCAGCACGAGCACGACGATCCCCCACCATGAATGCGATCGAGTACCGCTCGCGTAATCGGGTAATCGCACATCTCCACCGATGTCGTACGACTTGTCGCTCGGCGCCGGATCGCTGTTCCACAACCACTTGAAGATCGCAATCAAAGCGACGAGACCGCCAGCCCCTGCGACCACGAACCATTTCACCGTCAGCGCGAGAAAGAATACGGCGGTACCGATGCCCGACAGCACCGGCAACCAACTCGGTCCTGGAAGTCTCAGCACGTATTGCGGACGCGCATCGATCGGGCTCGTGACGATCGTTTCCCGGTAACCCGTCGCAACGCCCGGCAAGTAATACCGGCCTTCATCGACCCCGCGGCGCAGGTCGGGGTTGTCCCACAGCGGATCGCGGCTCGTCACGGACGGAATGCTGCGAATCGCATAGTTTTCTTGCGGCAGCCACTCGAGCGACCCGGCACCCCAAGGATTCGCATCGACCTTGCCGGCCGGACGAAAATGCAGCAATAGGTCCAGCAACACGAGCAACACGCCGCCGGCAAACACGAACGCACCGATCGTCGAAAGCAAATTGAAGAGCTCGAGCCCGTAACCGTCGGGATACGTCCACACGCGCCGCGGCATGCCGAGCAAGCCCGAGATGTGCATCGGAAAGAACGCCAGGTTCACGCCGGCAAACATGAGCGCACACGCCCATGTGCCCATGTGCTCCGAAAGCCGCCTACTGC
>DATCLP010000067.1:0-2651 GCA_036563855.1 Steroidobacteraceae bacterium
CTCTCGGACTCAGCTCCATCGGTACTCTCTCGAAGTCACGTTGCCCAGATGCGCGGCAGGACGGGCTCGCGCATCAACAACCAGGGTCGCAGCATCTGCCAGGCACGAATCAGCGCATGGCGAACGGGCTCGCTGCGCCGGCCCAGACAGCGCACGACCAGCACGTCATCGACGCACGTGATGCCGAGGAGGCCGTCCTCGACGGCAATCGTTCGCAGCCCATCGAGCCACTCATTTCTTGCGGGACAGGCGAGCAGCGTTCCAAGACACGTATAGCCGTGCCATCCCCACGGTGCGTCGAGCGCCTTAGAACCACCCGCGATCTGCAAGCGGTCGAGATACACAGGTTCGCCGCTCCGCCACAGCTCGACGTTGAGCGACAGCTGTCCGCTCGCGAAACGTTCGTTGCGTGTAGCGAGCCCGAGCGAGACGACGTCCCAGCCGATGAATCGCGCAGCTGTCTCCAAATGAATCTCGGTGTGGGACCGGACGAGCGCGCCGGGATAGAAGATCGTGTCCTGCGGCAGCCATTCGAGCGTACCGGCGCACCGAAGCTGCTGTGTCTGAATCGCGCGTGCGCCGGCGCTGCGATAGAACTTGGCGGAGGCGGGCGTCGTGATCAGGGCGTGCGCATCGGCGGCAACCGTCGCATCGACGGTCAGCGAATCGCCGCCGACCACGCCGCCCGGCGGATGCACGATGTAGCAATGACAGACATCGCCTTCGGGATAGAACGGCCGCTGCACGAGGAGCGGACCGCGATGAGTGCGACGCACCAGTGCCGTCCGGCCGCAACGCCGCTCGAAGCCGAGCTCGAGCGAGGCGTTCCACGAAGCAATGGTTGCGTACGATGCCGACATGCTCACACCGTGAGATGCTGCTGGACGACCTCGTCGGTGAGCTCGCGAATTCCGCCGCTCGCGACGACACGGCCCTTGTCGAGCACGTGGAAATGACTCGCGATGCGCCGCGCGAACGGGAGCTTCTGCTCGACGAGCAGCACGGTGAGCTTTGCGGTTTCGTTGAGTCGCAGCAGGATGTCGCCGATCTCGTGCACGATGTTCGGCTGAATGCCTTCGGTCGGCTCATCGAGAATGAGAAGCGTCGGATCGAGCACCAAGGCGCGGCCGATGGCGAGCTGCTGTTGCTGACCGCCGGACAGATCGCCGCCGCGACGCCGGAGCATTTTCTTGAGCACGGGGAAGAGTTCGAAGATTTTCTCGGGAATTTCGCGCTTGCGATCGCGCCGCGAACCGAGCCCGATGCGCAGATTCTCTTCCACCGTGAGCTGCGAAAAGATCTCGCGGCCCTGCGGGACGTAGCCCACGCCGAGCTTGGCGCGGCGATCCGCCGGCAGCGTTTGCAGGTCCGTGTCTTCGAGCTTGATCGCGCCCGAAGCGATGGGCAGCAAGCCCATGATGCATTTGAGCAGCGTCGTCTTGCCCATGCCGTTGCGGCCCATCAGACAGGTGATCGAACCGCGCGGTACGGCGAGATCGACGTCCCACAAAATGTGGCTGCCGCCGTAGAACTGATTGAGCGAGGCGATCCGCAGCATGTCGGGGGCTGTCGTCTGCTCAGACGCCAAGGTACACCTCCTGCACTTTCGGATTGGCCTGCACTTCGTCGATCGTGCCTTCGGCCAGCACGCTGCCCTCGTGCAGCACGGTGACTCTCTTGGCAATGGAGCGCACGAAATCCATGTCGTGCTCGACGACCACGACGGAATGTTTGCCTTCGAGCGACAGCAAGAGCTCCGCCGTGCGCTCGACCTCCTGCGGCGTCATGCCGGCGACGGGCTCGTCGACGAGCAGCAGCTGCGGGTCCTGCATCAGCAGCATGCCGATTTCGAGCCATTGTTTCTGACCGTGCGAGAGCGTGCCGGCACGCACGTGGCGTTGATCGGCGAGGCCGATCGCGGTCAGCACTTCGTCGATGCGCGTGCGTTGCTCGGCCGTGAGCGGTTTGAACAGCGTGTGGACGATCGAGCGATTGCCCGCGACGGCGAGCTCCAGGTTCTCGAACACGGTGTGCTGTTCGAGGACCGTGGGTTTCTGAAATTTGCGGCCGATACCGGCTTGCGCGATCTCGGGCTCGGTCAAGGTCAGAAGATCGATGTTCTGACCGAACCAGGCCGAGCCGGAGTCGGGTCGCGTTTTGCCCGTGATGACATCCATCATCGTCGTCTTGCCGGCGCCGTTCGGTCCGATGATGCAACGTAGCTCGCCGACATCGACGTACAACGTCAATGCATTCAGAGCGCGGAAGCCGTCGAATGTCACCGTGAGATCCTCGAGATACAGGATCGTGCCGTGCGATACGTCGGCGCTCGGCCGGCGGTCGCTACGATGCCGAGGACCGACGATCCGCTCCCAGCCGTTGCGTGCGATGGCGGCGACGTTCATGGCGACCTCTGCGCGGATGAAAGTGTCGAATCCGCAGTCGGCAGCGCCGGTGTGCTCGCGCGCCGTTTCGCGAGCGCATCGCGTGCCTGATCGACGAGACCGACGACGCCGCGCGGCAAGAACAGCGTCACGAGCACGAACAGCGTGCCGAGCGCGTACAGCCAGTACTCGGGCAGCGCGGCCGTGAAATACGTCTTTGCGTAATTGACCAGCACGGCGCCGGCGACAGCGCCGTACAACGTGCCG
>DATCLP010000068.1:0-5447 GCA_036563855.1 Steroidobacteraceae bacterium
CAAACTGAACCGTGCGCTGTTGCGCCATTTCTCCGGCATCGGCAACAACAGCTCTGTCTGCATGACCGTTTTTATGTTGCCTCCGTAGGGGCGACCGAAGCTGTCTTTCGGCCCAAGACGGCTTTCTCGGAAGCCTCGCACGGAGTCCGGGCCGCCGGCGAACCACTGTCGATACGGCGGCAGCGCCGTCGTGTCCCCCAGGGCCTTGCCGTAGGCAAGCTCGGCATTGAACATCAGCGTCAGCCCGCGCCAGATCGGCACGAAGTGCAGTAAATCGTAGGAAGCCGTTGCGAACTCCACGTCGCTTCCGGGCAAAGTGTACGAAATGGTAAAGCGATGCCGCGTACCCCGGTCGGCGAAGATGGCGCGGTTGCGCGAGTCGTAACTCCAACCGAGATTGAGCTCGTAGGTTCTGAACTCGGTACCGAGAATGGCCAGATCGTCGGTACCGGTCAGATCGCAAACGCCATCGCCGTTGCCGTCGGAGTCGAAAAAAATGCACTCGGGCTGGCGCTGCCGACCGTTGTTGCGAACCCAATTGTTGGCTTCCTCCGCGCTGCCGAAGTTCGTCGTGATGAGCTCGGCGTGTTGTACCGCTACGCCGAGACTGAAGTATTGGTATTCGGTGATCGGGTAGTCGTAGCTGAGCGCCGCCGTCGCGGTCGTCGTGTCGAAGTCGGACGTCGCCGAAGTGAATTGCTTCACGTCGCGGTAGCCGAGCGAAACCGTGCGTCGCACGCCGTCGATCGTCGTGTACCGGTCAGTGTGCGAGAACAGATAAGACTTGGCGTAGCGGCCGGAATTGAGATCGAGCTGCACGCGGTTGCCCGTACCCATGAAGTTCGAATGGATGAAGTTGCCGTTGAGCACGACGGACTGCGACTCCGAGTAGCCGATGCCGCCGCCGAACTGGCCGGGCAAACCCTCCTTGATCTCGAAATCGATGTCGACCAGATCGTTCGTACCGGGAACCGGTGTCGTCTCGAACTGCACCTCTTCGATGAAGGGCAGCTGCTGAATGCGTTGCTTGGAACGCTCGACCTGAGCGTTCGACAGATATGCACCTTCGAGCTGACGCATCTCGCGCCGGAATACCTCGTCGTTCACGCCCGAAGTGCCGTGGAAGTTCACGCGACGGACGTACACGCGATTCTTGGGCTCTACGACGAACGTCAGCGTGATCTCCTTCGTCTCCTCGTTGGCTTGCGGCACCGGATCGATCGACGCAAACGCATAACCGTCGAGACCGAGACGCTGCTTCATCGCCTCCGCGCTCGCGGTGATGAGCCGCCGCGAATAGGTGTCGCCCGGCCTGATGAAGATGAGCCGCCGCAGATCCGCCTCGGGAACGACGAGATTGCCGGCGAGCTTGACGTCCGACACTTTGTAGACGTCGCCCTCTTCGACGTTGATCGTGATGAAGATATCGTCCTTCTCGGGGGCGATCGCCACTTGCGTCGAGGTCACCGCGAAATTCGCGTAGCCGCGGTCCATGTAATAGGACCGCAGCTTCTCCAAATCCCCCTGCAGAGATTCGCGCGCATAGCGATCGTCCTGCCGATACCAAGACAGCCAATTCGGCGTCTTCAGCTCGAATTGCTCGCGCAGCTCTTCGTCCGTGAAAGCGGTATTCCCCGCGATGTTGATCTGTCTGATCTTCGCGCGCTTGCCTTCCTTGATATCGACTGTGACCTTGACTTTGTTGCCCGGAACTTCCTCGACTTGCGTATCGACTCGAACTCCGTATTTGCCGCGGGCGAAATACTGGTCGGTGAGATATCGCTTCACTTCATCGAGCGTCGACTGATCGAAGGTCTTGCCGGTCGCAAGTCCCACGTTGCGGAGCGACCGCTGCAGATCCTCGGTCTTGATGTCCTTGTTACCTTTGATCTCGAAGCTCTCGATCGACGGCCGCTCGAGCACGGCAACGACGAGCGTGCCGCCATCGCGTCTCAGCTCCACATCCCGGAAGAAACCTGTCGCATACAAGGCACGCAACGCCTCGGCGATGCGCCGCGAATCGAGCCGATCGCCGATGTTCACGGGCAGATAGTTGTAGACCGTGCCCTCGGAAATACGCTGCAAGCCCTCGATTCGAATGTCGCCGACCGTGAACGTATTGCGATCCTGCGCGAGCGCGCCGGCCGGGATCGCGGCCGCCATCGCGAGCGTCGCGTGAATGAATGCTCTAAGACGCATCGAGTGCTCGAAATCTTCAGTTCAAGTGCCGGGCAATATCGTTATAGAAGGCCAACGACATCATCAGAAGCAGCATCGCGATGCCGATCTGATAGCCGAGGGTCTGCGCTCGTTCTGAGACCGGCCCCCCTTTGACCAGTTCCGCAAGCTGATAAACGACCTGTCCGCCGTCCAGAATCGGAATGGGGAGCAGGTTCAGCACGCCCAGGCTGATGCTGATCAGCGCTAGCGTGCTCAAGAAAACTCGCCACCCTTGGCGCGCCGCAAAACCCGTCGTTTCCGCAATGCGCACCGGACCCGAAATATTCTTCAGCGAAACATCCCCCGTGATGATCCGCCCGACGATTCGCAGCGTGAAGATCGACGTGTCCCAGGTCTTCACGGCCGCGTGAGAAACTGCTGCCAGCGCGCCGTACTTCTCCAGGCCGAGCATCTCCTCGACGCTGCGTCCGCTTTCGAGCGGACGATTGACGGGCTGGATGCCGATCAAGCCGATCTTACGGTCGCCGACGGTCTGCTCGCCAACCGTCAAGTGCACCTGCAGGATTTCTTCACCCCTCTTCACCTCGAGCGTTACATCTTTGTGAGCGCTCGGCTCGACTAGCTTCACGAGCTCACCGAAGTCGGACACCGGTTGGCCGTCGAACTTCAGAATCTCATCGCCTGATTTGAGACCGGCTTTCTCGGCCGCGCTGTCCGGCAGCACCGCTTCGATGATCGCAGGCAGCCTCGGCCGCCAATAATCGAAGCCGAGACCCGGCAGCAGCTTCTCTGCGTCGGTGAGCGCACGACGTTGCTCGCCCGTGTCGAGCGCAATCTCCCGCTCTGCGCCATCGACGCTCTGCACGCGCAGATTGATGATCCCGTCATCGATCAGGTCGTCGATGATCGCGAGCGTCGCAGCCTCGATGGTACCCACTCTCTTGCCATCGACAGCGACGATCAGATCTTCGTACTCGAGGCCCGCCCTCGCAGCGATTGAATCTTCGGCAACGGTGCCGACGATCGGCTTGAGCGACGGAATGCCCGCGACGAACAGGACCCAATAGACCGCAACGGCGAAGATCAGATTGCAGGCCGGACCGGCCAGGAGCACAGCAATCCGTTTCCAAACGGGCTGGCGATTGAAAGCGCGATGCGCCTCAGAGGGCGGCACGTTTCCTTCTCGCTCGTCCAGGAGCTTGACGTAGCCGCCGAGCGGAATCGCCGCGATCACATACTCCACCGGATCCTTGCCGGCGGTACGCTTCCAGAGCGGCTTGCCGAAGCCGATCGAAAACCGCAGCACGCGGATTCCCAACCGGCGAGCCACCCAGAAATGACCGAACTCGTGCACGGCGACCAGAATGCCGATCGCGACGATGAACGTCAGAACGGCAGTGAAGATTTCGCCGGGCGTGTCGGGAGAAATCATGCATCAACCCCCGCAGCAGCGGCTCCGCCGAGGCGGGCCACTGCGATTTGCGCCTGCCGCCGTGACCATTCGTCGGCAGCGAGAACATCTTCCAACGACTCAACTGAACGAACGCTGTGCCGTTCGAGAACCGCCTCGATGGCACGCGGGATGTCCGTGAATCCCAGACGTCGATCCAGGAATGCGCGAACGGCGACCTCGTTCGCGGCATTCAACACGGCGGGCGCCGTACCCCCCAAGGTCGCCACTTGCGTTGCCAGCGACAGGCTCGGGAAGCGCGCCAAGTCCGGCGCTTCGAAGTCGAGCCGTGCGGCACGCACGATGTCCAGGGATTCTACACCCGACTCGATGCGCTCCGGCCACCCGAGCGCATGTGCGATCGGCACGCGCATATCTGGGTTGCCGAGTTGCGCGAGCATGGAGCCGTCACGGTACTCGACGAGCGAATGCACGATGCTCTGCGGGTGTACGACAACCTCGACCTGGTGGGGCGCAAGGTCGAACAGCAGGCAGGCCTCGATCAGCTCGAGCCCTTTGTTCATGAGCGTCGCCGAGTCCACGGAGATCTTGCGGCCCATCGACCAGCGCGGGTGCGCGCAGGCTTGTTCCGGCGTTGCCCTACGCAGCTCCTCCAGGCTTGCTCGCAGGAACGGACCGCCGGACGCAGTCAGCACGACCTTGCGCACGCCGCTCGCGTGATCGCCGGCGCGGCACTGGAAGATGGCATTGTGCTCGCTATCGACGGGCAGCAGCGTCGCACCGCCCTCCTTCACCGCCTTCATGAACAAGGGACCCGACATCACGAGCGCTTCCTTGTTCGCGAGCAAAATGCGCTTGCCCGCCCTCGCGGCCGCGAGCGCGGAACGCAGACCTGCAGCACCGACGATCCCCGCCATGACGACGTCGACCTCATCGTGCGAAGCGATGAGCGAAAGCGCGTCCTCGCCTAGAAGCACTTCCGTGGCGAGTCCAGCAGAGCGCAGCTCCCCAGAGAGCCGCCTTGCATCCTCAGCCGACGAAACGACCGCAAATCTGGGCCGATGCTGGAGACACTGCTCGCGCAATCGATCGATGTTCGTATGAGCGCTCAGTGCCACGGGTTCGAACCGATTCGGATGACGCCGAATCACATCGAGCGTGTTCACGCCGATGCTGCCGGTAGAACCCAATACGGCAACCCGCTTTCGCGCGCTCATGACAACAGCCCCAAGCGCTCCATGCCGAAAAGAAAGATCGGCGCTGCTGCGCTCACGCTGTCGACCCGGTCGAGCACTCCGCCGTGTCCGGGCAGCAATGTGCCGCTGTCTTTGAGACCGGCATGACGTTTGAAGAGGCTTTCAGTGAGATCGCCCACGATCGACGCAACGACCACGACCGCACACACGCCGATGAATGCCAGGACGGGCACCGAGAACAACACTGTTCCGAGGCCGGCCATCAAAGCCGCGGCGACGATACCGCCGCAAACACCTTCCCACGTCTTGCCCGGGCTCACGCGCGGCGCGAGCTTGTGCCGACCGAACTTGCGGCCGACGAAATAGGCTCCCACGTCGGCTGCAACCACGAGCAGCAGCAAGAACAGCAGCCAGTACGGTGCATTTTGATGTAGGCGCACGAGCGCCAACCAAGCCGGCACGAGAACCAATACACCGGCCAGCGCAGCGCTCGCACGATTCACGTAACCAGGCATCGAAACGACCCACACCAAGGCGACGATCCACCAGATCAACGCCGCTGGAAGCAGTTGATCCGCTCGCGGGGAATCGATTCCCGCGCTCCAGACGAAAGCAATACAAGCGGCAATGGCAGCCACATAGGCAAGGCGAGCCAGAAC
>DATCLP010000069.1:0-1600 GCA_036563855.1 Steroidobacteraceae bacterium
GTCGAAGCGCTATGAGCCGCCACGGATGCCGGACGGCAAGCCGAGCTTCGAGGGTGCCTGGACGAATGCCTCCCTCACCTCCTTGCAACGGCCTGCCCGCTTCAAGGATCTGGTGATTCCGGACAGCGAGATCGAGGCCGCCACCAGATCGCATCCGCAGTTCATCCGCCAGATGAATGACGACAACCTGAATCCCGAGACGAAGTTCGACGGCAGGGATCTGCAGGGCGGACGCGGATACAACGCGTTCTGGATCGATCCAGGTATGTCGTTCGCGCGCATCCGGGGTACCTGGCGCAGCTCATTCATCGTCGACCCTCCGAACGGACAGATTCCGTTCAAGAGCCGCGCAGACTCATCCCGCCTCGATGAAGGCGAGAACGAGGATCCGCGGCGCACGATGCGGGGCAACTTCGACGGACCTGAGGCGCGCCCGCTCGGCGAGCGTTGCTTCCTGACGAGCGGCAACGCGGGGCCGCCGATGCTCACTTACCTCTACAACAACAACTATGAGATCGCGCAGACGCCCAATTACTTGGCGATCCGCGTCGAAATGAACAATTACACGCGCATCATCCGCATCGGCGGGAAGCACGTCCATCCGAACATCAAGATGATCCACGGCGATTCGATCGGCTGGTGGGAAGGCGACACGCTCGTCGCGGAAACCACGAACTTCAGTCCGCATCACGCCAGATCGATGGTCGCCTTGACCGAGACCGCCAAGGTGATCGAGCGCTTCTCGCGGGAAGCCGACAATCAGATCGTCTATGAATTCATCGTGGACGACCCGCAGCGCTACACGCAGCCGTGGCGGGGCGAAATGAGCTTCATGGCGACAAACGGCCGCGTCTACGAATATGCTTGCCACGAAGGCAACTACGCATTGCCCGGGATTCTGGCCGGCGCGCGCGAGGCAGAGCGGCGTGCGGCCGAGCAAGAGCAGAAGCGACAGAAGTGATGGCAGGGGGATCGGCCCTTGGCGTGCCGGGCGAATGGCCTGCACGCCAAAGCGGTCGAGCAATCAAGAAACTTCCCGATCGATATAAGTGCGAAATCACTGATCGGCAGCGAGGAGTCTCGAGAATGACAGTCAAACGAACGACCGCTGGCGCCTGCGACGCGCCGGTTTCGTCGCTGTGGAGGCATGTCGCGACGGGCGCGATTGCGCTCGGTTGTGCGATGACGCATACGATCGCTCTCTGCGCAGGAGCCTCGCCTTCGGCCCCTCCGCCGGGTGATGCACCCACGTACGAGTGGGTAACGCTCGGCAGCGACTACGCCCACACGCGCTACGCACCCGTCAGCCAAGTCAATGCCGAGAACTTCACGCAGTTGAAGACGGCCTGGGTATGGGACGGCGCGAGCTTCAACGCGCGCAGTGGCCGTTCGACGCCTTCCTATGTCGACGGCAAGCTCTTTACCGTTGCGGGCGACCGTCGCTACGTCGTTGCGATCGATCCGGCAACCGGCGAGACAATCTGGTCGTACGTCGAGCCGAAGACCCGGCGCTGGGAGTACTCCATGCGCAAGGACTACGGCAAAGGCGTCGCCTACGCGAAGATCGACGGGCGTGGCGTGATCTACATCGTCAGTCCCG
>DATCLP010000070.1:0-2598 GCA_036563855.1 Steroidobacteraceae bacterium
CGTGCGAAGCTCCGCTTGCGTATCGCCGGCGACGCGTTCCATTTGAGTGATCAGCGCCTTCGGCACGCGAATGCCCGGCACGTTTTCGTTCATCCAACGCGCCATGCTCGCCGATTTCAATGGGATGATCCCCGCGATCAGCTTCGTGGTGTCGAACCGCACCGCTTTCGTCAAACGTTCGAGACTCGCCGCATCGTAGACGGCTTGCGTTTGCAGGAACTGCGCGCCGGCTGCGATCTTGCGCTGCGTGTTTGCGACTTCGCCGTCGAAATCGTCCGCACCGGGATTCGTCGTCGCACCGACGAACAACTGCGGCGCGCCGCGAAGCGGATTGCCCGCCAAGTCGCGTCCCGCATTCAGAGCGCGCGCCGCCTCGAGCATCTGCGAAGAGTTCAGATCGAACACCGGTTTGGCATCGGGGTGATCGCCGATCGCCGGCGGATCGCCGGCCATGAACAAGACATTGCGGACGCCGAGCACCGCCGCGCCGAGCAAGTCGGACTGCAATGCGATGCGATTGCGATCCCGTGCGGTGAATTGCACGATCGGCTCGATGCCTCGTTCGATTAAGAGCCGCGCCACCGATTTCGGCTCGACCGCCATGCGCGCACGCGGCGATTCGGTGAGATTGATCGCATCGACGTAGCCCCGAAGGCGCTCCGCCTTCGCGAGAAGATCCGCTAGATCGATGCCTTTCGGGGGTGTGAGCTCGGTCGTGACGACGAAGCGGCCAGCAGCGAGTTTTTCGGCGAATGACGTCACGCTCGGCCCTATGCTCGACGCCGGAACGGCGACACCTTCGACGATGCGACGCGCTCCGCCGACAGAATCGTGTTGTGCAGGAGCATCGTCACCGTCATCTGGCCCACGCCGCCTGGGACAGGCGTGATGTACGAAGCCTTCTCCTTGACGCCTTCGAAATCGACGTCCCCTACGATACGGCCGTCCGGCAGCCGGTTGTAGCCGACGTCGATCACGACCGCCCCCGTCCGCACGATCTGCGGCACGATCAAGTTCGGCACGCCCGCGGCCACAACGAGAATGTCCGCAAGCAGCGTGAAATGCCCGAGATCGCGCGTCTTCTTGTGACAGATGACGACCGTTGCATCCTGCTGCATGAGCATGAGCGCGGTCGGCTTGCCGACGATATTGCTCGCGCCGACGACGACCACATTGCGGCCTTCGACCGGAATGTTCTCGTGCTCGAGGATTTTCTGGACGCCATACGGCGTACACGGAGAGAACACGGTCGATCCCGTCACGAGACCGCCCATGTTGTAGAGATGAAAGCCGTCGACGTCCTTCTCGACGCTGATTCGTTCGAGCACGCTCGCGAGCCGAATGTGCGGCGGCAAGGGAAGCTGCACGAGAATGCCGTGCGTTTGCGGATCCTCGTTGAGGCGATCGATGTGATCGAGCAGCTCCGACTCGCTCGCGCTCTCGGGCAGCTCGATCAGCTCCGATCGAATGCCGACCTCCTTGCATCCGAGAATTTTGTTGCGGACGTACGAGCGCGAGGCGGGATTGTCGCCGACGAGAATGACCGCGAGCCCTGGCGTGATTCCGTGGACCCGTTCCAGCTCATCTACGCGCACTCGATATTCAGCGCGCAATTTCTTGGCGATCGCCCTGCCGTCGATGATCTTTGCGGTCATGTAGCATTCCTGAAGATTCGGGAACCGGTATGCACACCGATTCCTCCGCGATGCCGCCCGCGCGACTGCGGCGCGACGAAGAATCCGCTGTCGTCGTCACTCGCAGCAGGAGGTCGCCCTCCTGCCGCGGCTGCAATGCTCAATAACGATAATGATCCGGCTTGTACGGACCTTCTTTCCGTACGCCGATGTACCTCGCTTGCTCGTCCGTCAACTCGGTCAGCTTGGCGCCGAGCTTCGAGAGCTGCAGACGCGCGACTTTCTCGTCCAGATGCTTCGGCAGCACGTACACGCCGATCGGATACTTGTCCGTGTTCGTGAACAGCTCGATCTGGGCGAGCGTCTGATTCGCGAACGACGAGCTCATCACGTACGAAGGATGACCGGTGGCGCAGCCGAGGTTCACGAGCCGGCCTTCCGCCAGCAGGATGATGCGCTTGCCGTCGGGGAAGATCACGTGATCGACCTGCGGCTTGATGTTTTCCCACTTGTACTGGCGGAGCGACGCGACATCGATCTCGTTGTCGAAGTGGCCGATGTTGCACACGATCGCGTTGTGCTTCATCCGCTTCATGTGCTCGTGCGTGATCACGTGATAGTTGCCGGTCGCCGTCACGAAGATGTCGGCCTTGTCCGCCGCTTCGTCCATGGTCACGACGCGGTAACCCTCCATCGCGGCCTGCAGCGCGCAGATCGGGTCGATCTCGGTGACCCACACTTGCGCCGAGAGCGAACGCAGCGCTTGCGCCGAACCCTTGCCGACATCGCCATAACCGCAAACGACGGCGATTTTGCCGGCGATCATCACATCGGTTGCGCGCTTGATGCCATCGAGCAGCGATTCGCGGCAGCCGTAGAGATTGTCGAATTTGCTCTTGGTGACCGAATCGTTGACGTTGATCGCCGGGAACGCCAGACGGCCTTCCTTCGCCATCTGATACAG
>DATCLP010000071.1:0-3337 GCA_036563855.1 Steroidobacteraceae bacterium
GACCTATCGGCTGCAGCATCTCGGGGCTTTCGTCGGCGGCGGTCCGTCGCAATTACCTGAAGCGGACGTCGCCGTGCCGCTGATCCTGATCAAGGCCGGCGAACATTCGACCGCACTCGTGACCGACGAGCTCGTGGGTCACCGCGAGATGGTCGTAAAGTCGGTGGGGCCGCAGATCGCCTCGATCCGCGGCATTTCGGGCGCGACGATTCTCGGCGACGGCCGTGTCGTGATCATTCTGGACATGGGTGCGCTCGTGCGTTCGGAATGGCGCACGCAGGCGCAGCTCGAACCGCAAGCGCCGGAGGCGGAGCGGCGCGTGCTCGCGCTCGTCGTCGACGATTCGATCACCGTGCGGCGCGTCACGCAGCGCTTGCTCGAGCGCCACGGCATGCGCGTCCTCACGGCGAAAGACGGTGTCGATGCGCTTTCGATTCTGCAGGAACACGTGCCGGATGTGATCCTGCTCGATATCGAGATGCCGCGCATGGACGGCTACGAGTTCGCATCCCATGTGCGCAACGACCCGCGCTGGGCGGACATCCCGATCGTGATGATTACCTCGCGTGTCGGGGAGAAACACCGCGCGCGGGCCATCGAAATCGGCGTCAACGACTATCTCGGCAAGCCCTACCAGGAGGACCAGCTCCTCGATGCGATCGAGCCGCTGGTGGAGGCGAGACGGAGAAAGGTGTCATGAACACCGGTCGCCGGCTAACGGCGTGCACCACTCGATGGCGCTCGTAGATCGACTGTCGCGGAGCGATCGATGCAAGATTTCCATGAGTTGTACAGTCTGCTGATTCCGCTGGCGCAAGAGCGGCTCATCGTGCCGCGTGCGTGCGTCGCGGAGGTCATCACGTGGCAACAACCGGAAGCAGTCGAAGGAACTCCGCCGTGGCTGCTCGGCACGATTCGTTGGAACGGTCGCGCGGTCCCCGTGATTTCGTTCGAAGCGCTCTGCGGTCAGGCGTGCCCGCAGCCCGGCAGCCGCACGCGCATCGTGATCTTCGTCGGCCTCACGAATCAGATCAGCGTCGGGTACTTCGGCATCATCACCCAAGGCTTCCCGCAGCTCGTGCGCGTCAATCAGGACGTCGTCAAAGCAGATCCGAGCCGCTCGTTCACAGAACGCGGCCCGGTCCTCTGCCAAGTGCGAATGCTGAACGAATCGCCGCTGATTCCGGATTTCGATTGCATCGAGCAGAGGATCAGCGAGGAGTCGCGAGCCGCTTGAGCGGCTCGCGACAGGCTGAAGGCTGAAGACTGAAGGCTGCAGTCTTCGGCCTCGCGACGCGCTCATTGCAGATCTCCCCACAAAGCCTGCAATACCGTGAGCGCGACGACGGCGGCGGTTTCGGTGCGTAGCACGCGAGGCCCTAGGCGCACGGGCATGAAGCCGGCTTTTTCTGCTGCGATGAGCTCGTCGTCATCGAGCCCGCCTTCGGGGCCGATCAGGACATCGACACGCGCCGGCACACTGGCCAAGCCCGCGAGCGATGCCGGTGCCGTTGGGCTCAGCACGAGGCGCATACCTTCCTTGCGGACATTTGCAAAGTAGTCGCGCAATGTCATGGCCGCGCTCACGGTGGGGACGCGCGAACGGCCGCACTGCTCGCACGCGCCGATGACGATGTTGCGCCAGTGGATCTGTTTGCGTTCGACCTGCCTACTATCGAGGCGCACGACGCTGCGGGCGGTCAGAACTGGTGCGATTGCGCTGACGCCTAGCTCGGTCGCTTTCTGCAGCGTCCAGTCCATGCGCTCGCTGCGAGAGATGCCCTGGACGAGAGTGATCCGCAGCGGCGATTCGGGCGTCGGGGGCGCGGACTCGCCGATCTGGACCGTGACTGCGTCGCCTTCGATCCGCGTGATTTCCGCTTGAAACTCGTGGCCCGTTCCGTCGAACACGCGCAGGTGCGCACCGGGCCGCATACGTAGCACGCGGGCAACGTGATATGCGCCCGCTGAAGGAAGCGCGATTTCAGAGCCGGCGTTCAACGGGCCTTCGCAGTGAATTCGGGTGATTCGCATTTGCGTTCGGCGAACTTCCTGCCTCGCATTCTATCGCCTACAAGCAAAGTTCGTTCCATGACGCCACGAAATGGTGCGGTCTGTGCAATCATTCGCGCATGCGCGGATCAACCAATTCTCCGGGTTTCGATGCGCCGTCCGCCATCGACATCCGAACCGGCTTGCTGCGACGCGCGCGTTACGTGCCTTCGCCGAATCACGACGAACGCCCTCCAGGCAGCGTCATCGATCTCATCGTCGTTCACGGCATCAGCTTGCCGCCCGGCGAATACGGGGGTCCGTGGATCGATCGGCTGTTCACGAACACGTTGCCGCCGGATGAGCATCCATATTTCGCTCAGATCTCAACACTGCGCGTGTCGTCGCACCTCTTGATCCGGCGCGACGGTGGCTGCGTTCAGTACGTACCGTTTCACAAACGCGCTTGGCATGCGGGGCAGTCGAGCTACTGCGGCCGCGAACGCTGCAACGATTTTTCGATCGGCATCGAGGTCGAAGGCACGGACACCGAGCCCTACGAGCCTGCACAGTATCGAGTGCTGGCTGAAGTCATTGCCGAGCTGTGCGATGCCTATCCGAGCTTGTCGGCGGAGCGGATCGTCGGTCACAGCGACATCGCGCCCGGGCGCAAAACGGATCCGGGTATCGCATTCGATTGGCCGAGACTCAAGGCGCTGCTGCGCTTTCATGAAGTGCGATGATGCGCATCCTCTTACGAACGATCGTCGCTTGCGTGCTGCTACAGCTTGGGACGGCGAGCGCCGAACGGGTCGAGCGCATCGTGAGTCTGGCGCCGAATCTGACCGAGCTTGCGTTCGCTGCCGGCGCCGGCTCTCACATCGTCGGCACGGCGGAGTACAGCGATCATCCCCCGCAGGCTCGGCGCGTTCCGCGCATCGGCGATGCCTTTCGCGTCGACATCGAGCGCATCGTCGCGCTCGAGCCGCAGCTCGTGCTCGCCTGGACGACCGGAACGCCGCCCGCCACGATCGAGCGGCTGCGCTCGCTCGGGTTGAACGTGCGCGAGTTTCAATTGCAGCGACTCGCCGACATACCGCGCGTGGTGCGTGAATTGGGCACGCTCGCAGGCTCCGAATCGGAAGCAGAGCGCGCAGCCAGCGCGTTCGAAACCGCGATCGCGGAACTGAAGGCGCAGTATAGCGACAGCACGCCGTTGCGAGTCTTCCTGCAGGTGAGCAGCCGGCCACTTTACACGGTGAACGGACGCCAGCTCATGAGCGAAGTCCTGGAAGTTTGCGGCGGTCGCAACGTGTTCGAGGACTTGCAGCCGCTTGCGCCGCAG
>DATCLP010000072.1:0-3925 GCA_036563855.1 Steroidobacteraceae bacterium
ATTTGGACGAGCACGAAGACGCGCACGAAACGCGACGGCTCATCGAGGAGGCCGGTCGCCGCTGCTTGCTCATACCGGGCGATATTTCCAAACCCGACCATTGCCGTGCGCTCGTGCAGAAGGCGGTCGATGAGTTCGGACGCATCGACATCCTCGTCAACAACGCAGCGCATCAGATGGCGTTCGATTCGCTCGAGGAGATTCCGGACGAGGAGTGGGACAAGACGTTCGCAACGAACATCTCCTCGATGTTCTATATATCGAAGGCCGCGGTTCCGCACATGAAGCCGGGCGGCAGCATCATCAATACGGCGTCGATCAACGCCGACACGCCGAATCCGCAGCTTCTTGCCTACGCAACGACCAAGGGTGCGATCCAGAACTTCACGGCCGGGTTGGCGCAATTGCTGGCCGAAAAGGGAATTCGGGCGAACACGGTGGCGCCAGGTCCGGTCTGGACGCCTTTGATTCCCGCCACTATGCCGAGCGAGCAAGTCGAGCACTTCGGCGAGAGCTATCCGATGAAACGTCCCGCTCAACCGTGCGAAGTCGCCCCCGTGTACGTGATGCTGGCGAGCAACGAGTCGAGCTATGTATCCGGAGCAACGGTGGCGGTGACGGGAGGGAAACCGTTCATCTGATCGTGGCTCATGACCCGTGACTAGTGACTCGGGATCGTGAGTAATGAGTAGTGAGTGGATCGTCATCCGTGATCGGTGGGCGGCCGCTTGTACTTCTCGCTGAATCCTGCTCGATAGATGATTGCCGGAGGCGCGGGCGAGCGCGCTTGCAACTCTCCAGAAACTAGTCACAAGTCAGATAACCTGCTGTTTCCCCTTTCCCGATTCCCTTTTCCCATGCCATGCTGCGCTATCCGCCGAGCATGGGGAGTTTCTGTGAGCCAACTCGCGACGTACCTGGACGGGCTGATCTGGAGTCAGCCGCTCATCTACTTGTGCCTGGGGGCAGGGCTGTACTTCTCGATTCGGACGCGCTTCATGCAAGTGCGCGGGTTCACCGAGATGGTGCGATTGACGATCTCCGGACAGAAGTCCGCGGCTGGCGTGTCATCGTTTCAGGCGCTTGCAATGTCGCTGTCGGGACGCATCGGCGTCGGCAACATTGCCGGCATCGCGACGGCGATCGCGGCTGGCGGCCCGGGCGCGATTTTCTGGATGTGGGCGATGGCGTTCCTTGGGGCGTCGACGTCCTACATCGAATGCTCGCTCGCGCAGATCTACAAGCAAAAGGACGATCACGGCCAATATCGCGGCGGCCCGGCCTATTACATCGAGCACGGCATGGGCCAGCGTTGGTATGCGGTCGTGTTCGCCATCTCCGCGATTCTCGGCACAGGGCTCCTGTTGCCGACGGTGCAGTCCTATGAAATCGCCAATAGCGTCGCCAATGCCTGGAGCATTCCCGCGTGGGTAACCGGCCTCGCGATTGTCGTGATGCTCGGCGTCATCATCGTCGGCGGCGTGCGGCGTATCGCGACGTTTGCGGAAATCGTCGTGCCGTTCATGGCGTTCGGCTACATGCTGATGGCGATCGTCATCATGGTGATCAACGCCGAACAGATCCCTGCGATGTTCGTGCTGATCGTCGATAACGCCTTCAACCCGAACGCCGCGTTCGGAGGAATCCTGGGTCTTGCCATTCAATGGGGCGTGAAGCGCGGTATCTACGCGAACGAAGCGGGGCAGGGCACCGGGCCGCACGCCGCAGCCGCAGCGGAAGTGTCGCACCCTGCGAAACAGGGCTACGTTCAGGCGTTCTCGATTTATTTCGATACTGCGATCGTCTGCACCTCGACTGCGTTCATCATCTTGAGCACCGGTGCATACAACGTGATCCACCCGGAAACCGGCGCTGTACTCGCAGAAAATCTTCCACGCGTCGCCGATGCGACAGGTGCGCTGGTTCCGGCGCCTGCAGGCGCAGGCTATACGCAGGCCGCAATCGAATCCGTGTTCACAGGTTTCGGTGCCAGTTTCGTCGCACTCGCCATCTTGTTCTTCGCATTCACGACGATCGTCGCCTACTACTACATGGCCGAGACGAATCTCGAGTACATCGCACGCAACCGTGCGCCGCAGTGGTCCCTCCGGCTGCTGAAGATCGCCATCATGGCGTCGGTGGGTTTCGGTGCAGTGTGGAGCTCCGAAGGCGTGTGGGCACTCGGCAGCATCGGTGTCGGCATCATGGCTTGGCTCAACATCATCGCCATCCTCATTCTTCAAAGAGCGGCAATCGTCGCGCTCGAGGATTACGAGTCGCAAAAGAAGCTCGGTCTCGAGCCGGCATTCGATCCCGACAAGCTCGGCATTGCCAATGCCGGCTTCTGGCGCGGGTTCGGCGGCGCTGGCCCGGCGGTGCAGCCATCTCAGCCTGTAGTGCTGCCGGCTAAAGAAAGAGCTTGATGTCGCAACTCGTCCCGTCGCGCTTCACAAATATGGACTGGGCGCGGCGCTGAGCCAGCGTATTCTCCGCCGACTGGATCGCGCAGGGGCAACACGAGACAAGAGCGCCTGCGCGGTTCTCAGAAAACAAATGGAATCTGCCGATGACGCGTCAAGCGCCTGACACTGCCACGACGTTTGCGGTGAGCGACGGCTACCGCAAGTACGTGCTCTTCATCCTGTTCATCATTTACGGCCTGAGCTACGTCGACAGGCAGATCTTCTTCACCCTCATCGAACCGATTCGGAAGGAATTCGAGTTCGGCGACTTCCAGATGGGCCTGTTGAGCGGAATGGCCTTTGCGATGTTCTATGCGACGCTCGGCATTCCGATCGCGCGCTTCGCAGACCGGCACAACCGCGTCAACATCATTTCCGTCTCGCTGGTGGTTTGGAGTGCCGCGACAGCGCTGACGGCAAAGGCCATGGGTTTCTGGCACCTGTTCCTCGCGCGGGTCAGCGTGGGCGTCGGCGAGGCAGGATGCAACCCTTCCGCCTATTCGATCATCAGCGACTACTTCCCCGCGAAGAAGCGCGCAACGGCGCAATCCATTTACTCGCTCGGCGTCTATCTCGGACAGTTCATCGGTTTTCTGACCGCGGGCTATGTGGCGCAAGAGTACGGATGGCGGACTGCGTTCTACGTCGTCGGCCTACCGGGTCTCGCCGTGGCGATCGTCGCAAAGCTCACGTTGCGAGAGCCGCCGCGCGGTTTCTCGGAGCCGGCCGGCTTCGTGCTCGGCGAGCCGCCGAAGTTGCTCTACGTTCTGAAGAAGCTCTTTTCGCTGCCCGCCTTTCGCAATCTGTCGGTCGCTGCGGGACTGCATGCGCTCGTGGCGTACGGTCTGCAAAGTTACTACTCCGCGTTCCTGATGCGCGTCCATGGCATGTCCTTGGCGGAAACGAGCGCGGCATTGGCAGTGATCACGGTAACCGGCGGTCTGACGGGCACTTATCTCGGCGGTAAGTTGAGCGATGTGCTGTCGCAGCGCCGTGGCGGCGATCCGCGGTACCAAATGTGGGTGCCTGCAGCTGCGCTTCTGATCAACATACCTGCCTGGCTGTTTGCGCTGCTGCTACCTAGCAAGTACGCGTCGATGGCGCTGATGATCCCCTCGATCGCGCTCGGAGCGACCTATCTCGGACCGAGCATTGCAGCCACGCACCAGCTCGCCCGTGTCCCTGAACGGGCAGTGAGCGGCGCAGTGTTATTGTTCGTGCTGAATTTCATCGGCATCGGATTCGGTCCGATGCTGACCGGCGCGATCAGCGATTGGCTGCGCGACAGCTATGTCTCCGGCGGGATGGAGCTCGAGGCGGCGCGCGCTCTCGGACTCAAGTACGCGCTTTGCATCATGTCGCTTTCGAACTTGTGGTCTGCTTATCACTACTTCCGAGCAGCAAAGACATTGCGGGAAGATATTGCGACGGGGCAGGCACCGGTTGCCGTACCAGTGCATGGG
>DATCLP010000073.1:0-5613 GCA_036563855.1 Steroidobacteraceae bacterium
CGGTCGAGCAAGACCGGGCTGTCGTTCGACACTTTGACGGCATCGGTCATGTACGCGCGCAGGTCGTCCTCGTTGAAGACGACCTCCATCGCGCGTCCGCCGAGCACGTACGAGGGACGCACGACGAGCGGAAAACCGACCGTGCGCGCCATCGCAATCGCCTGCTCCTCGGTGCGCGCCGTACAGTTCGGCGGCTGCTTGAGATTCAGTTTCTGCACGAGCTGCTGGAAGCGCTCGCGGTCTTCGGCGATATCGATCGAATCGGGCGATGTGCCGATGATGGGTGCACCCGCGGCCTCGAGCGCTCGGCACAGCTTCAACGGCGTCTGGCCGCCGTATTGCACGATCACGCCGTCCGGCTTTTCCTTATCGATGATCTCCATGACGTCTTCGAACGTCAGCGGCTCGAAGTACAGCCGATCGGAGGTGTCGTAGTCGGTCGAAACGGTCTCCGGATTGCAGTTCACCATGATCGTTTCGTAGCCGGCTTCGCGCAGCGCGAGCGCCGCGTGCACGCAGCAGTAATCGAACTCGATGCCCTGCCCGATCCGATTCGGTCCGCCGCCGAGAATCATGATCTTCTTGCGATCGGTCGGGTTCGCTTCGCACTCCTCGTCGTACGTGGAGTACATGTACGCCGTCGACGTCGCGAACTCTGCGGCGCACGTATCGACTCGCTTGTAGACGGGGCGGATTCCCATCGTGAGGCGACGACGGCGCACGGTTGCCTCGTCGATGCCGAGCAGCGCGGCGAGGCGTGGATCCGAGAAACCCTTGCGTTTGAGCTGGCGAACGCGGTCGCGCTCGAACGCCTGCAGCCCCTGCTCTTGGAGCGTCATTTCCTCGCGCACCAAATCGGCGATCTGCGCCAGGAACCACGGATCGATGCGCGAGAGCGTGTGCACTTCCTCGATGCTCATCCCGGCACGGAACGCATCGGCGACGTAGCGAATCCGATTCGGACCCGGCATGCGCAATTCTTCGCAGAGCCGATGATGCTCCTCCTCGGACAACGGCAGCTTCACGATGGGATCGAGCCCGTCGACGCCCGTCTCCATGCTGCGCAGCGCCTTTTGCAGCGACTCTTGGAACGTGCGGCCGATCGCCATCACCTCGCCAACCGACTTCATCTGCGTCGTCAGCCGGTCGTTCGAACCTGGGAATTTTTCGAACGTGAACCGCGGCACCTTCGTGACGACGTAATCGATGGTCGGCTCGAACGATGCCGGCGTCGCGCCGCCCGTGATTTCGTTCTTCAGCTCATCGAGCGTGTAACCCACGGCGAGCTTCGCCGCCACTTTCGCGATCGGGAAGCCTGTCGCCTTCGAGGCGAGCGCCGAAGATCGCGACACGCGCGGATTCATCTCGATGATGAGCATCCTGCCGTCGGCCGGATTGAGCGCAAACTGCACGTTCGACCCGCCGCACTCGACGCCGATCTTGCGCAGCACGGCGATCGAGGCATCGCGCATCCGCTGATATTCCTTGTCGGTGAGCGTCTGAGCGGGCGCTACGGTGATCGAATCGCCCGTATGCACGCCCATCGGATCCAGGTTTTCGATCGAGCAGATGATGATGCAGTTGTCGTTCTTATCGCGCACGACTTCCATTTCGTACTCTTTCCAGCCGATGATGGATTCCTCGAGCAGCACTTCGCTCGTGGGCGACGCGTCGAGGCCGCGCTCGACGATTTCGACGAACTCCTCGCGGTTATACGCAATGCCGCCGCCGGTGCCGCCGAGCGTGAAGGACGGACGAACGACGGTCGGGAAACCGATCTCGGCCTGCACGGCAAGCGCTTCTTCCAAGCTGTGCGCAATCTTCGAGCGCGGCGATTCCAATCCGATCTCGCGCATCGCGTTACGGAAGCGCTCGCGGTCCTCCGCCATGTCGATCGCTTCGCGCGAGGCGGCGATCAATTCCACGTTGTGTTTGGCGAGCACGCCTTCGCGCACGAGGTCGAGCGCGCAATTGAGCGCCGTCTGGCCGCCCATCGTCGGCAGCAACGCACTTGGCTTTTCCTTTTCGATGATCCGCTCGAGCGTGCGCCAGTTGATGGGCTCGATGTACACCGCATCCGCGATTTCGGGGTCGGTCATGATCGTCGCCGGATTGGAATTGACGAGGATCACACGATAGCCCTCTTCCTTGAGCGCCTTGCACGCTTGTGCGCCGGAATAATCGAACTCGCAGGCCTGGCCGATAACGATCGGTCCTGCGCCAATGATCAGGATGCTCTCTAAATCGGTTCGTTTTGGCATTTCGCTAGCGTTCGGCAGCGCGTCGTGGTGTCTCTTTTCCGGCGGCTTGGACTTGCAGTCGCTCGTGAATCATCTTGACGAAGCGCTCGAACAGAACCTTCACATCGTTCGGGCCCGGGCTCGCTTCCGGATGGCCCTGGAAGCCGAAGGCAGGGCGATCCGTGAACTCGATGCCCTGCAACGAGCCGTCGAACAGCGACTTGTGCGTGACGCGGACCTTGTCGTTCAGAGTCGTCTCGTCGACAGCGAAGCCGTGATTTTGGCTCGAGATCAACACGCGGCCCGTTGAAAGATCGAGCACAGGATGATTCGCACCGTGATGGCCGAACTTCATTTTCACGGTCTTCGCGCCGGCGGCGAGGCCCAGCAATTGATGACCGAGACAGATCCCGAAGATCGGAATATCCGTCTTCAAGAACTCGCGAATCGCTTCGATGGCATAGGTGCACGGCTCGGGATCGCCAGGACCGTTCGACAAGAAGATGCCGTCCGGATTCATTGCCAGCACTTTGTCGGCTGGCGTTTGCGCCGGCACGACCGTGATGCGGCAACCACGATCGGCGAGGCAGCGCAGGATGTTGCGCTTGATGCCGAAGTCGTACGCGACGACGTGCACCCGTTGGCCCGGGCGTTGTTTCGGGCCTTGCTCGAGCGCCCAGTTCGTTCCTTCGTTCCACTGATAGATGCGCTTTGTCGAGACGACCTTCGCCAGATCCATGCCCTTGAGGCCTGGAAACTTGCGAGCAGCGTGGATCGCGGCGTTCGCATCCGCTTTCTCGCCCGTCATGATGCAGCCGGCCAGGGCGCCCTTCTCTCGCAAGATCCGCGTCAGCTTGCGCGTGTCGATGTCGGCGATCGCGACTACCTTGCCTCGCTGCAGGAACTCTTCCAGAGATTCCGCGGCGCGCCAACTCGAGTACACCGCCGGCAGATCGCGAATGACGAGCCCGGCAGCGTAGATGGCTGAGGATTCGAGATCCTCCGGATTCGCACCCGTGTTACCGATGTGCGGATAGGTCAGTGTGACGATCTGTCGACAATAGGAAGGATCTGTGAGGATCTCCTGGTAACCGGTCATAGCGGTGTTGAACACCACTTCGCCGGTTGTATTTCCCTTGGCGCCGATCGACCGACCATGGAAGACCGTCCCATCTTCGAGCGCCAGTACAGCGGGTGTTGTCACAGAGTCTCCCGATGTCAGTGTTTCAGGCACGCACGACTAGAGCGGGAGGGGCCTCGAGGGCCGATCCCGCACACAAGTGTTTCGACGCGTGCTGAAGCAAGGAGTGTACGCGAGTGGCCGCAGTGATGGAAGCGAATGCGGCGAATTCAAGAGCGCGGCTTCGAGCTCGTCCGCAACGAATCGCCTCGCTTGCTGCTCGAACGCTCGCAGCAACGCTACAAGTCCGCGATCTGTCCGCTAATTCCACATCACGCTGACGCTCGCTTCAAACCGAGGACGTCCTGCATCGAGTACAGACCCGGACTACGGCCCACGATCCATTGCGCGGCGCGCATCGCGCCGCGCGCAAACGTCATGCGGTCGCTCGCGCGATGCGTCAGCTCGATGCGTTCGCCGATCCCTGCAAATGTCACGGTGTGGTCGCCGATCACATCGCCGCCGCGAAACACCGAGAATCCGATTGCTCCTGACGGCCTCGGACCGCTCATGCCGTGGCGATCGAAAACAGCTGCCTTGTTCAATGAGATTCCCCGCCCCTGAGCCGCGGCTTCGCCGAGCGCGAGCGCAGTGCCGGACGGCGCATCCTTCTTGTTGCGGTGGTGCGCCTCGAAGATTTCGATGTCGTAAGTCGCGTCGAGCGCCTGGGCGGCCAGCTGAGTCAACCCGATCAGCAGATTGACGCCCACGCTCATGTTTGCCGCCGCCACGATCGGAATCTTTGCGGCCGTGCGTTCGATGTGTGCTCGCACATCCGGTCCGTAACCCGTCGTTCCGATCACGAGCGGGCATCCCGCAGCGGCACATGCTTCGAGGTTGCCCAATGTCGCCTCGGGCAGCGTAAAGTCGATCGCGACGTTCGCTCCCCGCACAGCATCGGCGGCATTCGAGGTAATCGCGACGCCTCGTGCGGCTCCAGCTCCCGGCGCTCCGGCATCCTGGCCGAGCCAACGGCTGGTGGCCGACGCGGTTGCGCCGACCAATGTCGCATTCGTCAGCTCATCGATGGCACGAAGCAGCACCGCACCCATGCGGCCGGTAGCTCCCAGAATCGCAATTCGCAAAGGGTGCTCGCTCATGTTCGTCACTTCTTGTTGATTCGCTTGGATGCGGCATGTCCTCGTCGCCGCACAGGGCGACGCGTCTTCGCCGACAACACCCGGCGTCGCTCCAGCACCAGGGATCGATGCGGCGGCTTTCCCGCCAACCTACCGCCTTCAGTCTACAGCCTGACTTAGTTGCGCATCGCGCTGAAGAACCGTTTCACGCCGTCGAACCACGAGCGCTCGCGCGGCGTGTGGTTCTCCGGGCTCTCCTTCATCGTACGCTCGAACTGGCGCAGGATCTCGCGTTGTTCTTCGGTGAGATTGACGGGGGTCTCGACAACCACCCGGCAGAATAGATCGCCGACCGGACCGCCGCGGACGGGCTTGACGCCTTTTTCGCGCAGCCTGAACACACGGCCGGACTGAGTCTCGGGGGGGACTTTCAAAATGACATTGCCGTCGAGCGTCGGCACCTCGATCGTGCCGCCCAGCGCTGCCGTAACGAAGCTGATCGGCACCTCGCAAGACAGGTGGCTGCCGTCGCGCTCGAAGATCGGATGCTCGCGTACGCGAATTTCGACGTAGAGATCGCCCGGCGGACCGCCGTTGCGCCCCGCCTCGCCCTCGCCGGCGAGACGAATCCGATCGCCCGTGTCGACACCCGGCGGAATCTTGACCGACAAGGTCTTCTTCTTGCGGACCCGGCCTTGTCCCAGGCACGAGTCGCAGACTTCTTTGATGATCTGGCCGCGGCCCTTGCAGCGCGGGCACGTCTGCTGAACGGCGAAGAAGCCTTGCTGCATCCGCACCTGACCCATTCCATTGCAGGTCTCGCAGGTGATCGGCTTCGAACCGGGCGCCGCCCCGGATCCGGAGCAGGTCTCGCATTCGCAGAGCGTCGTGAATTCGATGTTGGCGTTGTGGCCGAAAACGGCCTGCTCGAGGTCGAGCTCCAGGTCATAGCGCAGGTCGGCGCCGCGGAAGACTTGGCGAGCACCGCCGCGCCGGCCGGTGCCGAAGATGTCGCCGAAGACGTCGCCGAAGATATCGGCGAACGCATCTGCCGAGCTGAATCCTCCGCCGGTGCTGCGCGATGCGAGGCCTTCGTGGCCGTACTGGTCATAAA
>DATCLP010000074.1:0-8081 GCA_036563855.1 Steroidobacteraceae bacterium
GCGCTTGGCGTCCAGCTTCTCGGCCCGGTTCCATTCGTTGCGCACATAGTCCGTGACGTGCGCGTAAAGCGATTGCTCCTCCGGCGACAGGTCGTACTTGGCGGTATAGGCCATGCGCGGTGGGAACAGCTTGGTGCCGTCGAACCTCCGCAGCTCCTCCTTCACCAGGCGACGCATCATGTCGGACACGTCCGCGCGCGTCGCGCCGTCGCGGAACTTGCCGTAGAAGCGGTCGCCGTCCAGCAGGGCCATGAACAGCTGGAAGTCCTCTTCCTTGCCGTTGTGCGGCGTGGCGGTCATCAGCAGGAAGTGGCGCGAGATCGAGCCGAGTAACTCGGCGAGCTGGTAACGCTGAGTTTTCTTGACTTCGCCCCCGGAAAAGCTGGCGGCACACTTGTGCGCCTCGTCGATAATGACTAGGTCCCAGTGCGACGCGCGCAGCTTCTCCTTCAGAGCGTCGTTACGCGCCAGCTGGTCGAGCCGCGCGATCATGCGGTCAATCTGCGTGAAGGCGTTGCCGTTGGCAGACAGCTCCTGCTGCTCCCGGCTGAACAGCGTGAACTCGAGGCCGAACTTGTCGCGCAGCTCATCCTGCCACTGGGCAGCCAGGGAGCCCGGAGACACGACTAGGATCCGCTGCGCGTCGGAGCGCATGATCAGCTCGCGGATCAGCAGGCCGGCCATGATGGTCTTGCCGGCACCTGGGTCGTCGGCGAGAAGAAAGCGCAGTGGCTGGCGCGGCAGCATCGCTTCGTACACCGCAGAGATCTGATGGGGTAGCGGCTCCACGTCCGAGGTGTGCACGGCCATCATCGGGTCGAACAGGTGGGCGAAGCGGATCCTCAGCGCCTCGACGCCGAGCTTGAACACCTCGCCATCGGCAGTGAAGGACCACGGACGGGTGACGGTTGCCTCAGCCAGCGCAGCCTCGTCCTCGCGAAACAGCATCCGCTCGGAGATCTTCCCCGCGACAGGCCGGTAGACCAGGATGACCGCATCCGGGCCGGCGGGCGTGACCGAGACGACTTCCACCGGGCCAGCTGGATCCACCCCGATCAGCCTTTGCCCTATGGCAATGTCTTCGATTCTCACGCTGGCTGCTCCCCAAGATCGGACGGCACACCAATACCAATGGCCGCACGCCTAAGCGGGCGAAAGAGAACACTGACTCCGCGCTTCGCGCAAGTTTTTCGAGCCTGTTGGGAAGCTCCGCCTGCCCGATGAGGCGGCCCAGAGCCTCGTCGCGAGGCTCATCGAAGTTACCCGGAGAAGCCTCTATTCTGGCCTTGAATCACTCGCAATACGCAAGAGCGACGGTCGCGCAGATCGGGCGCATCCGGAACGCGAAGCGTCAATCGCGAGCAGAAGGGACATCGCGAGCCCGGCCGCGACCAGGGATCGCGCCACGCGGCGGATCAGGAGCTTCTCCAAGTGCCGCCGACGCCCTAGAAGTCCTCGGTCCTCGGCAATTCATTTATCGTGAGCAGCGCGCTGTTCCGGATCTGAGATAACCTCATAGGCTCTGTTGATTATTGCCATGACCCGGTTGCACTCCTCCCGGCGCTCCGGGGGATTGCGATCTGGGTGCCACTTATGGCAAGTCCCTTGTACGCGGCGCGAATTGCTTCCGCACTGGCCGTCCTGGTGACCTGCAAGTTGTCGTAGTGAGTGCAAAGTCTAGCCATCGCTATCCCCGCGCGTGCAGTCAACTGATGCCTTTCGCCCAGAGAGCGTTTCCGACATTGGAGGAGCCTGCGGCACCTGCTCCGGAAGCACGTTCAAGTATCCGGCGGCGATCTGGACGAGACGCCGGGTATCGCGGCAGACCGATGATGAAAGACATCTTGCGAGACCGCAAGCGCCGTGGCTTCGTCGTTGGTCCGGCTCGGGTGCGCAAGCGGTGGCGATGAGGCCGGGTCGAGCGCGCCGCCCAGACTGTCCGCGACGACTGACTCGCCAGCGAAAGCTTGCGAACGAAAGGAAGCGCGCGAGCACGCCGAGCGCTCGGGCGGCAGGAGCACGGGATGCGCCGACACACGCGCTCGCAGCCGAGAGTCTGCCGTTTCAACTCGCTGAGCGCGTCCGCCACGCATCATGCGCTCCTGGTGGCCTGGCTGTAGACTGTGGCTCCAAACCGGAGCGCTGGTGCGGTGATAGGAGACCCGGACGTGACCGGATCTCTAGAAAGGGATCTGTCAGACCTTGGGTCGTGGCAGGAACCATTCTTCGCCAGCGCGCCGCGTTGATGCCCCAAAGAAGAAGGAGCTTCCGCTGCATGCTCTTTGCCGATGAGCGCACGCAGTTCTTCCGTCCTCTGACGAGCAAGTACCGCGAACAGGTCGTGGCATGCCTGCGTGCCTTGTATGCGCGACTTTACAGCTCGCTTGCCGAGTACAGTCGCGTGGTCACGCGCGAGATCGTCATCGAGTGCTTTCAAGAAGCGATCACACGCACTCCCGTGCTGGATGACGGCGACGATGACACCGCGCCGCCGGCGCGCGGCGAGCGCGAGCAGGCGAACTGGATGCTCAATCTCCTCCTCCAGCATGGATGGCTGGAGACACATGCGGATGAAGTGACCCTCACAAGTACGTACGGCTTCTCCCGCATCGGACGGCTGTTCACGCAGCCGATGGTCGAGATCGAAAGCGCACGGTTTCGCACCCGTCATCGAAATACGCGTAACACCTGCAGCGCGCTGCGCTCGTTCTTGGAGAAGCGCGAGGCCTACGATCTGCTCGATGCCTACGAGTACTCCGAGCGCATCGTCTCCGATTTCTCGGACGTGATTGCGGAGCTCGAGGAGCGCAAACGTCAGCTCGTGCGCGACGTCGAGGCGCAGCAGCTCATCCAGCGTGCCAGCGACGAGTTTTTCGACTTCATGGAGAAGCGTTTCATCCCGGATCTCGCCGTGCGTTTCTCCGAGGACAGCGTCGTCAAGTATCGCGAAGAGCTCGCAAGCTTGCTACGGCGGGCGCGGATGCTGCGGAAGGAGCACAAGCGCGAAATCGAGATCGAGCTGCGTCGGGTGGCGCCAGAGCTGATCCCGGAGAACGGCCGCTCTCTTCTCATGACGATTCTCGACCAGATCGAGAGCCGTATTCACAGCGCAGCCGAGGTCATGCTGCCGGCGCTGCGGCAGTCGCTGCATGGGTTCACGCGCCGCGCGGACATTCTGCTGCGTCAGCTGAGCTTCACGGAGGCGAGCCAGCACGCGCTGCTCGATGCGTTTGCCGAGCTTGCGACCTTGTCGGAAGCAGACCGGAACGAGCGGCTTGCGCGCGCAGGCGAGGTCATGGGCACGCTCAAGGTGGGCTTCATCGCCCCCGATCAGCTGCGCCTGCACAATACTGCACGCAAGCGGCGCGTCCAGACGCTCGCCGAAGCCGATCCGGTGGATGATCTCGAGATGCGCCGCCGCTTGTTCGTCGAGCAAGCCCTCGAGCGTGCCTTCGTCATTCACAACCGGGAGATCTACGAGTACATCGTTTCCGCGCTTGCAGGCGGCCACGAGATCCGGACGACGGCGCTGCCGATGCGTGACGCCCGTGAGCTCCTGTATGCCGCGCACGCCATCGAGATCGGATCCGAGAGTGAGGGGGCCACGGGTGTGGCGTTTCGCTTCGAAGTGCGGCCGACCGGCCACCGGGCCCGGAACGAATACTTCAACGGATTCGACGAGTTCGTGATTCGCGTCGTCGAGGCACCCGAAGAGCCGCACGCGAGAAAGGTTGCGGATCGATCAGTGAGCGACTCACGGCAGGCCGCCTATGCATCTGACTGAGTATCTGGAATCGCGCCTGGAGCGCTCGGGTCTTTCCCGCGAGGCGCTGCAGGAGCTGCTGATACGCTTGCTACATTACGGCGTGCTGGTCCGCAACGAGTCGCAGGTCGAGCGCGAGCTCTACGATCGCTTCGTGCGCGTCGAGGACATCGTGACCGAGGCGCTCGATCTGTTCGGCATCCGGGTCTACCATGCACGCCGCTTCGAGTACGTCCGGCTGTTCCCGCCAGGAAGCCGCACACCGGAAAGCGAAGCGACCGAGCAGCTCACAAGCAGCGGTGCGCTTCGGGCGCGGCTGTCTCAGGACGAAGTCGCATTGATCCTCGTGCTGCGCGCGCAATATGACAAAGCGCTGCGGGAAGGCCGGATCGGCGAGGGCGGATACGTGACCGAGTCGTTCGAAGCGGTCAGCCTAGCAATGAGGAACTGGCTCAATCGCAGCCTGCCGGAACGCGCTACCGAGCGTGCACGCGTGTTCCATCGCCTGAAACGCTTGCGTCTGATCGACTTCAGGCAGGATCAGGATGTCGAAGCGTCCGAGGCGTGGCTGCGCATCCATCCGATGATCGTGGACTTCGTGAGCGGCGATGTCCTCGATGCCCTTCGCGGCCAAGCGGCCGATGGGCACTCAGTCGACGGCACCGATAAGGATGATCCGGCAATGCGGCGGCTCGATACCGAACCGGCGGAGGATGACGATGTTTCTTAAGCGTCTCGTCTTGCTGCGTTGGGGCAACATACCGGACGGCGAGTTCGAATTCGGGCCCGTGAACTTGTTCTCCGGTGCGAACGGATCGGGCAAGACGACTGCGGCCGATGCCATTCAGACCGTCATGACGGCCGCGCATGAGAACCTCTATCACTACAACCCTGGCCAGGAAGAGACGACGCAGCGCGGACGCCGCGGCAAGCGCGTACGCACGCTCGCGTCCTATGTGCTCGGCTGCGACGACGGCAGCTACGCTCGCCTCGAGATGACCGACGGCTACATCGGCGCTGTCTTCCATCCGACGCAAGGCGAAAGCGCGGAGCCCTTCACAGCGCTCGTCGGTGTGCGCGCTTGGCTCGATCAGTCCGGCAAGCATCCGCTCGCCCGCGAAGATTCGATCGTGTTCTTCGTGCTTCCCGCTGTGGAGCTGGAGTACGACACGCTCATCGAGACGAAGGCAGGCGAAAAGCACGTGGTGGAGATCGAGCGCATCCAGGATGTGCTGATCCGGAAATACGGCAAGCGCGCCGTGGAGCGCTATGACCAGAAGCGCAGCTATCTGCGGCGACTGTACGGGGCGCTGCGCGGCAAGCGCGACTCGGTGTCCGAGCGTGAAGCCCTGGCGGCGGCGCGCGCCTTTTCCCGTTTCATGGCGTACAAGCCGGTGCACGGCATCAGCCAGTTCGTCATGGACGAGGTGCTCGAGCGCAAGGATCTGACGGAGGCGATCCGGTCCATCTCAGGACAGCTCAAGACCATTCACGCCATGGAGCGGGAGGCGCATACGCTCAAGGAAAGCGCCGACCTGCTCGCGGCCGCTGCTAATCATACCCAGGTCTATCTCGAACGTTGGACGGACTTGCGTACGCTCGACTACATCGAAGCGCGCGCTCGCTACGATGAGGCGCAGGCGAAGTATCTACAGGAGCGCCAGGGATACGACCGCCTGACCCACGCGCTCGAAGAGAACGCAGCTGAGCTCGCGCTCACCATCGAGCGCCATGGGCACGTGCGCGAAACGCTCATTCGCATGGAAGCGCAACGTCTCGGCGTCCCGGAGCTGCAGCGCAAGGATTCGCTCGAGGCCGAAGAAGAGCAGCTCAGCAAAGAGCTCGGCGTGGCCGCTCGGCGGCTCCTCGAGCAGGACCGTCGCTTCCAGGACAACGTGCGCGCGAGGCGGGAGCTTGAGAAGCTGGCGAGCGTCGCAGCGCTCACGATCGATCTGCCGAATGAGCTCGGGAAGGAGATGGCTCGCGTCCTACAGCGTGTCCGCGACACCGAGTCAGCGGGAGAGCTCCCTGTCCACGAGCTCCTTCAAGAAGATTTCACGGGCGACCTCGACAAGCTCGAGCGGCAGCTCGACGCCGCAGGCGCAGCGCAACGGGCGCAGTTCGAGCTGCACGAATATTGGTACGCTCGCTCGGGAGAGACCGAAAGCCGCCGCGATACTGTCGCCGCGCTCCATCAGCGTTGGCGCGATCGTTATCAGGACCTTACGAGGCAATGCGAGCAAAAGAATCAAGAGATTCTGCGGCTCGAGCGTAAACAGTCGATTTATCCGACTCACGTCGAACGCGCCCTTGCGGCCATCCGCAAGCATTGCCCGGAGGCCGATGCCCGCGTGCTTTGCGATCACGTGGAGGTCAGCGACCCGCGGTGGCAGATGGCGATCGAGGGCTATCTCGGCGGGGCACGCTTCTCGATTCTCGTTGCGGCCGAGCATGAAGCGGAGGCGATCCGCATCGTCCGCGCCTTGCCCGGCCGCGACAACAGCGCGAGCGTGATCCAAGGACAGAAGGCATTGCGCGACGCATCGTCAGTGAAGCTGCCGGCGGATTCGATCGTGCACGTGCTCAAGTTCACACATGCCGTCGCGCAGGCGTTCCTGACCGCGCAGTACGGCACGGTGGTGCGCGTCCCAAACGCGGAGGTGCTGCGCAGCACCGTGCGCGGCGTAACGGAAGACGGCATCGGTTCTGGCGGCTATCGAATGTTCCGCTGCGATTTGCCGGAATCGGAGCTCGTGTTCGGTGCGGCGGCGCGCGAGCGCGCGCTCAAGGCGAAGCGCATCGAGTACGAGCGGCTCGAGCGCGAGCGGCAGAATGCCAACGAGCGCCTGCAGCTGACGAAGCGACTGCTGGACGCGGTCGATACGATCCATGCTGTCGAATATGCCGACGCTCTGGCGGAGATCGTGCGGCTCCGCCGGGAGATCGATCGCGTGGAAAAGCTGGTGGCGCAGCTCGACGTCGGAAAGTTCGCCGCGCTCGACGAGCAAATCGGAAAGTGCCGGACCCAGGAAGCGGAGCTGTTCGAACTGATTGGTCGGCTCAAAGGTCGAGAAGGCGAGCTGCGTTCGCAGCAGGAGAACACCAAGAAGGTCATTGACCGGCTGTCGAAGGAAAAGGACGCGGCGCAGGAGCGCATGCAAGATATGGAACGGGCCCTGCGCGAAGTGCACATCGACTGGCCGGAGTTCGACTTCGAAGCGCGCCTCCGTTTCGCGGAGCAAGAGGCGAAGACCTTCGATGCAGGCCGCTGCGCCAAGGACCGCGAATGGCTCGATGCAGAGCTGCGTAAGGCGGAGCGTGACCTGGATGTGACGCTGCAGCAGCACAACCAGAGGTGCCGCCCCGCAGACACGGTGCTATACCAGGTCTTCTCGGGCAGCTATGACGTGGCGCTGTTCCGCAGCATCCGCGATCTGCGTGCGGAGATCGACCGCGTGCACAACATCCTTAGGAACAACGTCCTGGTCGCCAAGCACGAGGAGCTGAAGGCACTCAAGCAGAGCTTCAACAACGCTTTCGTGTCGAACCTGTGCCAGGAGATCTATCAGGCGCTGCAGGACGGTAAGCGTCAGCTCGACTATCTGAACAAAGAACTCGAGAACCATCGTTTCGGTTCGGACCGAGAGCGTTTCCGCTTTGCGCAGGAACCGATTCCCGAATATCGCGAGTACGCACGCTTCTTCGAGGAGGTCGTGAGGATACCTGCGTTCGGCGAGGAGGCAACACTGTTCGACGCAAAGCTATCGCCGAAATCGGAAGAGGTGCGCGACAGCCTCATGAAGCTACTCTTGGACAGCGACGAGCAGCAATCCCTGCGGGAGCTTGAGCGGATCGCCGACTACCGTAACTACTATCGCTACGAGATCTATAAGGAAGTCGAGGGGAAGCCGCCGATTCCGCTGTCGGAGTACGGCACGGGCAGCGGCGGGCAGCTCGAGACGCCTGCCTACATCATCCGTGCGGCGAGCATCACGTCGGCGCTGCGATACGCCGAAGGCACGAATCATTTGCGCATGGTGCTAGTGGATGAGGCGTTCTCGAAGATGGACGAGCAGCGCTCGCGCGAGGTCATCGACTACCTTACTCGCACGCTGGGTTTGCAGCTGATTTTCATCATGCCGACGAGCAAGTGCGGACCGTTCATGGACCTCGTCAGCAACGAGTTCGTGTTCGCCAAGGTGCCGAGCGTCCCGCGGGGGCAACTCCGGACGCGCGTCCTCGTCGATCGCCGGCAGTGCAATCGTGAGCGCATTGCGGAGCTTTGGGCAAACCACCGTCGCACAGTGCATCACCAGGC
>DATCLP010000075.1:0-2717 GCA_036563855.1 Steroidobacteraceae bacterium
ATGCGATAGTACGAGCCGTACGCACCAGCCCAGCCGTAGCTGCCCGGAGTTTCCATGCCATTTGCGCCGTATCGTTCGGTCGTCTGGAAGCCGTAACCGAAGCCGAGGCCACTCGTGGAGAACAACTCCCCGACCTGATTCGTGCGCATCAATGCAACGCCACGCGGCGACAGGATGCGTTTGCCGTCGAGCTCCCCATCGCGACGGATCATCTCGAGGAAGCGCGCGTAGTCGCGCGCGGTGGAAACGAGTCCTGCGCCGCCGGAAAACGCTCGCTTCGGGCCATCGACGTAGTGCCCCTGGCCTTTCGAGCCCTCAGGCGCCCGCTCCGCCCGGCCGTCGACGCTCGCATACACGGTCGCCAGACGGTCGCGCTTATCGCGCGGCACATAGAAGAACGTGTCGACCATCCCCAACGGTCCGGTGATGCGCTCTTGGAAATAGCGATCGAGAGTTTGCCCCGAGACTCGCTCGACGATG
Organism: Steroidobacteraceae bacterium; assembly: GCA_036563855.1. Taxonomy (GTDB): domain Bacteria; phylum Pseudomonadota; class Gammaproteobacteria; order Steroidobacterales; family Steroidobacteraceae; genus Steroidobacter. The sequence goes on from DATCLP010000075.1 coordinate 481, forward strand.
CACCCAAGGACGTCGGTGCTGTAGCCGTACACGAAGGCCTCGCCCGGCTGCGCAACGAACGGGAGCGTCCCCAACCGCTCCATCGCGTCGCACATCGTTTCGTTCTTGTCAGCGAAATACCAGCCGTTTCCTGCCGCAGGCCCCAAACCCTTGGCCTCGTACTGCGCGGCAATGGACGGCTGCGTTCCGTAGGAGATACCCGCCGTGTGCGTCAGCAAGTCTCGGATCGTGATCGGCCGATTCGCGGGGACCGTCGTCGTCGCCCCATCCTTCGTGACGGCCACCGTCGTCTTCGCGAAGGTCGGGATGAAGTCGCTAACGCGCTGCGACAAGCTGAGCTTGCCCTCTTCCACGAGCTGCAGAATGGCGACGCTCGTGAGCGCCTTGGTCTGGGAGGCGATGCGAAATAGCGTGTCTTCCCGCATCGGCTTGCGCGCTTCCTTGTCCGCCCAACCGACGGCTGCCTGATGCACCACGACCCCGTCCCGCATCACGAGCGTGACCACACCGGCGATTTGGCCCTCATCTACGTAGCGCTGTAGGACTGGGCGAATGCGCTCCAGGCGTTCCGGCGCGAAGCCGTCGACCGATGTCCGGGCACCGCCGCGCGGTTCGTCGGCACTCGCAGGCGCGAACGCCAGCGCCAACGCAAGAGCGGACCAAAGAACACCGATCGAGCGCCAGGCTCGCGATCGCACGAAGCTCATCTTCATCCCCTTTCAGGCGGGCTCGTTGTTTTCGCGCGGATGCGCCACAAACATTATGCCCCCAACGGAACTTCCGGGGGCGCCAAGCGGTCCGACGCCGCACGACCCCCGTGAGAATCGAGCTCGTGAGGGAACGATGAAAACCGAAATCTCCCGAATGGTGACGATTACCGCGGCGGCTCTCTTGGTTTCCGGCTGCGGGACAGAGATCGTGGAGCGCCCGCGCCTTCTTGCCGGGCATGAGGCTCGAGTGAGCGATGTCAGCGGAGCGAACGCGCAGGCGTTTGCGTCGTTCTACAGCGACGTACCTGTGCCCCAGGAAGCGCTCAAGATCACCAGGTGCACCGCCACGCCGGACCATAACGGCAGGCCGCGCCTCGTGCTCGGCGAGCCGCCCTGCCTGGTTTTCCTCCTATCGGATCGATCCAGGATCGATTGAAGAAATGCGGCCGGTCGGTTGCCCGGCCGGCTGCATCCCGGACCGCTCTAAGTCCCGCTATTTCTTCTTCTCGGCCTTCTTGGCAGCCTCTTGCGCCGCCCGTTTCTCGGCTTCGCGCTCCGCCGCAAGAATGCCCGGCAGCGCGTAGTTGCCTTCGTGGCAGGCGTACTCGTAGACCTGCGCATCGACCCGCATGAACGGCAACTCGCCCGTAAACGGGGCGGTGAACGTGGTCGGGTCCTCGACGGTGAAGCGATACAGGATCTGATCGTCTGCCACACGCGTGAACCGTTCGGTGACGACCATGTTCTCCGCCGTGCCGCCGCGCAGGGCCTGCTCCGGACGGAGATTGCTGGTCCTGACGACCAGCGTGTCGCCTTCCCAATGTCCGATCGAGTCGCCCATCCACTTCTTGATCGAGCTGGGAACCGGCTTGCCATCGATTCGAATGATGCGTGCATCGTGCACCATTTCGACCAGGATCATGACGTGACCCGGCGACTGCACGATCTGGTAGTAGCTGTTGTACATCGTCGGGAGCATCGGCGGACCCGCCGACGAGCCGAACGAAAGCAAGCAGCGCTCGCCAAGCGAACGCGACTCCGGACCGTCGGCAACACCCCGCGAGAGACGTGGGCGTTTACGCGCTTCCTCGGTCAGCGGCGGAATGCGGCCGTTCGGCGGATCGATAATGATGGATGTGCGGTATTCGCCGTTGATCAACGCCGCGGTCATTCCGCGGTCCGTCCAGAATAGGTTGTAGTTGCCGACTGGAGGCAATGCCGCGACTGCCTCGATTTTCTTGTTCGGATCGCTGGGGGCTGCGTCGGCAGCGACGCGACCGCGTTCGCGCGCTTCGATCGCGGCCGCTTCCTCCTTGGTGAGCGCACGCCGATTGTCGAACTCCGAGGGCCGCTCGAGCGGTGTCGCAGTGGCGTTCGTCCAGACACCTTGGAAATCGGGCGTGCCATCCGCGAGCCGCGGAACCTTGTAGGACTCGGCAAGCCCGCAAGCGGACCACGCGAGCCCAATCAGGCCCACGAAACACAAACGACCGGCATTCATCGCAACCCCCAAACGGAGAAAATGAC
>DATCLP010000076.1:0-12210 GCA_036563855.1 Steroidobacteraceae bacterium
CCTCTACGACGTAAACCTGTCAAGCATGTAACGTCCGAACAAGAACGAGGACATGGCTGCGGTTGCAGCACCCGGTTAGCTTAGAAAGTCGGCCAACGCCTTCTTCAGTCTAAAGCGAGCCTTTTGAAAATGCGCAAAATCGCCGCCGCCGGGCAGGATCACGAAAGCTTTATCGTCTGTTGCGAGCTGTTCGAAGAAGTCGGCCCGGCTCAGGCCGCCTTGCATGTAAGGAGCTTTCGCGGCTTCCGCTCCATAAATGAGTAGCGTAGGAACCGTGATCTTCGAGGGATCAACCGGAGTGACCGGCTTGGCGTTCTCCAAGCGAATCCCGTTGGGCGATCGCGCTTCATGACGGGCTACGTGCTCGCCCAGCGCCTTGATCAGTGCGGGATCCGTGAACTGCGGCTCGAGCTTTTCTTCGTAATGTGCGGCCGTATTCGTCCACCATGGATCGGTCGGTGCGGGAAGAACAGGATTACCCCCACCTCGCGCAGGATCGTAGAGCACCAACTTGTCGATTTTCGCACCGTGATTCTCGGCGTAGCGGCCGGCGATGCGCCCTCCCCAAGAGAAACCGAGCAGATGGGGGCGCTTCCGGCCCTGTGAGGCGAGCCACTCGATCACGGCCGCGAGATCTTCCATCGCCGCTTCGGTCGTCACGGAGAATCCGTCGTCGGGAGGATCGGATGCGCCATAACCTCGAATGGCAAACGTTACCGGCGCGTACCCGCAATCCAGGAGCGCGTTCATCAGCGAATAGTCCTCGCCTCCCGGAAACTGGAAGTCGAAGATCGACTGACCGCTCAAGTTCGAACCTTGCACCATCACGACAACCTTACGGTGCTGCTCCTCGAGTCCCTTGGTACGCACTGCTAGCCGACCGACCGGCCCTGGGATGAACAAGTCTTGGATCTGAGGCATGGCGCTCTCCGTCAGTGCTAGCGTAAATGTATTCTGTAGAATACCTCTACGAACTCTACTGATCTTCGCCGGCGATGTCGACGCCGCCTTACGAGAGCTGCCTTCCTCCGAGGTCTCGCCAGGGGCGCGATGGAAGCATTCCGTTGACAGATATAAATGTATCTTCGAGCATACCTCTAAGATTTCCGCCGTTGGGGTCTCGAAGATGGCTCAAAACATCCATGCCGTCAGAATGTTCATCCGGTTGTGCTCGGAGCGCTCGGTCAGCGACACGTTCTATCACGATGTGCTCGGTCTGCCGCTGCTGCGGCGTGTGGGCGATAAGGCGACGATTTGGTGGCTCGGCGAAGCCGTCGTGTTCGAAGCGATTTATGTGCAGGGCAAAGTTGTCGTTCCGGAGGACGATCCCCGGCAAGCAGCGTCATTGCCGATCATGCGGGTTGCTGATCTCGACGGATTACTGACGCGCCTTCGAGCCGCAGGTGCGCAGGTTACGCAACCCCAGCCATGCGCTGCCGGACGCGAAGCATTCGTACGCGATAGCGCCGGATACTGGATGGGGCTGCGGGAGCGAGCGCCGAATGCTTCCCTGCCGCAGGACATCGAAGCCCGTCGACGCGCTCGTCGGGGAGAGACCTTCAATCCGGGCTGCAAGTCCATGCCGCCGGACATCCAGGAGCTCGGTTGGATCGTGCGCCGCGTCGAGGATCTCGCCAGGATGCGGAGGTTCTATCAGGACGTGCTGGGTCTTGCGTTCATCGGTGAGGAGAATGGACGGCCACTGTTCGATTGCGGCGACAACGTCATTCTGGAGCTAGCCGCAGGCGGCCGCGCTTCCCCTCCCCCGAAAGACCGACTGCAAGGTTCGAGCATTCTGCTATTTCGTGTCACGGAAATCGCAAAGTTGCGCGCGTCTCTCGCGGAAGCCGACGCGCACATCGTCAATCAGAATGTCCCGCTGCACTGGGCGGATCTCATGTACTTCGCCGATCCGGAAGGCGGCTTGCTCGGTGCGGAACAAGGCTACCACCCTGGCACCTATGCGCCGGAAAAATTCGTGCTTCCGGAGGTGCTCGAGATCGAGCGACGCCGGTTAGAGGCGGCCGCCGCCGAACGTGAGCGATTGGCAGCGGCTACGGGGAATGCACGCTGACCTCGAGTTGACACGGCCAAAGAGGTCAAAGCGATGCGCGGTCCGCCCAGTGCGCGTGAGTGCCGCTGCAGATCTTGTGCGGTAGCGCGATCCGGCAGACAGGTCCGTCTTCGAAGCGCTTCGCATCGATCAGGATGCATTCCGACGTACCGGTGTTCTCGTCGGTCACGAAGCTGACGAGGTAACCGTCGTCTTCGTCCTTGGCGTCGATGCGCGGAGCAAACGGTGCTTCGCTCCCATATCGGCCGGGCTCCAAGTTGACCGTCCAGGACTTGCCGGTCTCGAGATCGTGTTTGACGAAGCCCGTCATCAAGAACCAGCCCGGCTTGGCGATCGTGCTATAGGCATAGCGGTTGCGAATGCCGGTGTACTGCTGGTTGATCGTCCCGAACTCGAGAATGCGATCGTCGAGCCGCTCCTCGACGGTCCGGCCGGTGCGCAAGTTGAAACGCCAACGATGCAGCTTCGAACGGAAGCTGTATTCGTCCAAATACGCCATCAAACGCGAATACTCCGGCGGCACGTCCGTGCGAGGCGGCGGGGTCGGATCTTCCTGGAAATAGCCATCCATGATGATTTCGTCGCCGACCTCGTAGGCATTCAGGAAATGCAGCACGTATGTGGGCTCGGCTTCGAACCAGCGAATCTCATCCGTTCGGCCATGGCGCGGGATCACGCAAAAACGAGACGGCAGCGCATGCATGCGGACCGCGTGAATGTTCTTTTTCAACAGTGCCTCGTCCCAGAACGCCGGCAGGTCGTTGAGAATCGAATACCGGCGAGTGATCGCCATGTCGTGCGGCAGGCGCGGACCCGGTAGCGGAATGGGCACGTAGTGAACGCGCTTGTGGTTGCGATCCACGACGCCGTAGTGCATGTACGGCGGGAATTTCGAGTAGTTGAAGAACATCAGCTCTTGGGAGTGCGGATCCACCTTCGGATGCGCAGACACACCTTCCAGAGGCCCCCAAGACGCGACGCCCAACGATTCGAGCGTTTGCGGATCGAGGCAGTAGGCCTCGCCGCATTGATAGAAAGTGGACAGAGCAACGCCCGCGTGCACCGTGACGTCAGTACTCGAAGAATCCTTGAGGGATCCATGCGCACCGAATCCGGGGCGTAGCGACGTACCCGGCGGATCCATCAGCCCGCCCCACAGCGACCTCCCCGCCTCCTGCTCCGCTTGCAGGCAGCGCGTGCGAACGAAGCGATTGCGATAGTTCGCGACCCCGCGCCGGAACTCGATCTGGTGAATCATTCCGTCGCCGTCGAACGGGTGATAGCGCCCGAGCGGCGCGTGAATTTGATTCTCGGTGTTGCGCAGGTAGACGCCGTCGATATCGGTCGGGACCTTGCCTTCGATCACGTCGAGATCGTACGCATTCACTTCCTCGTGCTGCGGCGTCCACGGGCCGCTCAAGTAAGGATGATCGCTGGCCCCCAACGTGGTCGTGAGCGGCGGGAGCTTCTCGATTCTCATGGAAATCCTGACGTGGGCCTTGGTGGCGGGGCGATCACGATTGTAGGAGTCATGAGTCTCACAATGCAAGTTGCGACTCCTGACTGTTCGAAGCGTTGTTACCCTGGCCTCCCGGGTGGTATCGTCCATTGCTTGCAATACAAGACTAACGGACCGCTTCCAGGGGTTTCGCCATGCTGCGCTGCTGCGTCGTCATCTGCCTGTCATTGTTGGTCGTTACCGCCCGTGCGGATACCCCGGAACAGAAACTCGCGACCGTCAAGCAAATGATCCAGGCCTGGAACGCGCAGGACTGGAACCGCGTGTACGATTTGTTCGCGCCCGACGGTGTTCTTCATAGCATGATGATCGAGCCGGTGGTCGGCCGCGAGGCCATCAAGCAGCGGCTCGGTGCGCTCGTTGCCGGGGTTTCTCGCATCGAGCTGCGCGTGCGTCACATCGGCGTCTTCGACGGTGTCGTCTTCGTCGAGCGCGTGGACGACTTTGTGTACCGCGGCAAGCACGGCACCGTCCCCGTCGTCGGCGTGATCGAGGTCGAGAACGGACTCGTCAAAGAGTGGCGCGAGTACTACGACCGGGCGCAACTGCTTGAGGCGATGGGTGTTACGGAGATCGAGTCAGCGCCGCAGCAATGAGCAGCGCGTCGGTACTAGGAACGCTTTTTCGCGCTGGCGGCGGTGGGAAACGAAATATCGTGCGGATCGATCACGCCGTGACAGTGATTGCAGGTCACGACCGGTTCGAGCTTCGCACCGCACTTCTTGTGCACGATGCGCATCGTTGGGCCATTCGTCTGCGGCAACCAGCGCTCGCCCCATTGCATCAGCATCAGTGCGTGCGGATACAAATCGCGTCCCTTCTGCGTCAGCCGATACTCGAAGCGCGGCGGCCGTTCGGAATAGCGCTCGCGTTGCAAGATCTCGTGCTCGACCAGCAGGTTGAGCCGGTGCGTGAGGATGTTCGTGGCGATCTCGAGCGCGCTCTGGATTTCATCGAAGCGTCGCAATCCCAGGAATGCGGCAGACAGCACGAGCGGTGTCCAACGATCGCCGAGAATGTCTGTGATGTGCAGGAGCGCCGCGTTGGCGCCGCGATGGCTCTCCGCATTGACCGTGGACAGTCGGCGTACCGCAAGCGCCGAGGCCTTCGCCCGTCGCATCGGTCGGGCACGCGACGTCGGCTTTTCGATCGTGAATGTCGTATCGCGCAGCTCGATCCGCTCGCCGCATTTCGCGCACGCCACCTCGGGCAGCATGGAGTGCTTGCACACTTTGTGGCGGAGCGACTTCGGGATCCCTGCCCCGTTCGGCACCCAGCGATGTTCCCATCGCCAGGTCACCAACGTCACTCCATACAACGCCAACCCCTTTTCGGTCAGCCGATACTCGAAGCGCGGCGGGGCATCGCTGTACTGCACGCGCTCCAGGATGCCGTTCTCCACGAGTCCGTTGAGGCGGCTCGTCAGCGTCGATCGTGCCGCTCCGTTCAACGTGCGGAACTGCTCGAAGCGGTGCGCCCCCTGGAAGGCATCGCGCAGGATCAACAGCGTCCAACGGTCGCCGAGGACGCTGAGCGCACGTGTGACTGGGCTGTTGGCGACGACTGCAGAGATCGAAGACATCGCGCGCAACTCTATGTGCGCAGTCGCTCGAAGGCAATGTCCGAATGATGCATCAGCCGGTGAATCCAACCCATGAATGAGGAAATCCGATTCGACGGCCGTGTCGCAATTGTCACAGGGGCCGGCAAAGGACTGGGGCGTGCCTATGCGCTGTACCTCGCATCCCGGGGTGCGCGCGTGGTCGTCAACAACCGCCGGCGGTCCGGCGAGCCGTCGAGTGCGGATGCCGTCGTCGAGGAAATTCGGTCGGCTGGCGGCGAGGCGCTCGCGAACTACGACAGCGTCGAAGATCCGTCGGCGGGAGAGCGACTGGTGCAACAGGCGCTCGATGGCTGGGGACGTGTCGACATCCTGATCAACAACGCCGGAGTCGACCAGCACAGCACGTTTCACAAGCTGAGCCTCGACGAGTTCAAGCGCATCTTCGATATCAATTTCATGGGCTCGCTGTATGTCACGCATGCGGTGTACCGGCGCATGCGCGATGCGGGCTACGGTCGAATCATCGTGTCCACCTCGGCGGCGGGCTTGCATGGTTTGCACGGCCTGTCCGCCTATGCTGCCTCGAAGGCGGCGCTCATCGGATTCATGCGGACGCTGGCCGCGGAAGGGCGCTCTCGCAACGTGTTAGTGAATGCGATCGCGCCGTTTGCGGCGACACCGATGACGGCGCGCCAGGGCGTGGTCGATGAGCAGTTCCGTGAATCGATGCGCCCCGAATGGGTAGCGCCGATGGTGGCGTATTTGGTTAGCGAGCGGTCTCAACAGAACGGGCAAGTCATCGTCGCGGGTAAAGGCGGATTTCGTCGCGCTGCGATGGTTGAAGGCCCCGGCATCGCCTATTCGCGGACCGCAGAGCTCACGCCCGAGCAGCTCGAACGGGATATGGAGCGCATTCTGAGCATGGACGGTGCGCGCGAGTTCGCGGATGCACAGCAATCGTTCCAGGATTTCGTCCGCCGCTATCCGGGGATTCGATAAATGTCGCACGAGCCGCTCGCGGCGACGCCGCACGAAAGCACGGTTCAGGGCAGCAGCGTACAAGCTTCCGTATCGAGCGGCGCAGGGGACTGGCCGAGCCCCGTGCGTGCGTGGTGGACCGTGACCGTCTTGACGATCGCGTACATCGTTTCATTCGTCGACCGCACGGTGCTGAGCCTGCTGATCGAGCCGATCAAGGCCGATCTGAAGCTCAGCGATACCGAGATCGGATTGTTACAGGGCCTGGCTTTCGGCGTGTTCTATGCCGTGATGGGTTTGCCGCTGGGCTGGCTCGCCGATCGCATGTCGCGGCGAGGGCTCATCGCGGCCGGCGCGACGTTGTGGTGCATGGCGACGACAGCATGCGGACTCGCCTCCTCTTTCGTCCAGCTGTTCATCGCGCGCATCGCGGTCGGCGTCGGCGAAGCAGCCTTGTCTCCTGCCGCGATGTCGCTCATCAGCGATTCGTTTCCGAGGGAGCGACGTGCCTTACCCATCGGTGTATATGCAGCTTCGGCCGCTTTGGGCGCCGGACTCGCGTTGATCGCGGGCGGCGTGGTCATTCAAATGGTCGCGACTCAGGATGCGATTCATTTGCCGGTGGTCGGCGAGCTCGCACGCTGGCAAGCAGCATTCGTGCTGGTCGGTGCGGGCGGACTGCTGATCGTTCCGATGCTCGCTACGCTGGCGGAACCGGCGCGTCACGAGCTTGCGAAGACGCCGTCGGGACAGCGCATCGATCGTTTTATTCTCGAGAACGCGAATTTCATGGTGCGTCATTACGCTGCCGTGTCGGTCTATTCGGGAGTGATCTATGCGGTGCTGAGCTGGGTGCCCGCGCAGTTCATCCGGGTATACGGCTGGGGCGCCGGCGAAACAGGCATGCGTTACGGACTCGTGCTGCTCATTTTCGGCGGCGGCGGCACAGTGCTCGGTTCGTTTCTCGCGCAGTTCTTCGCGCGCCGTGTGCGTCATGCCGCGATTTGGGTGACGGCGTTGTCGATGTTCGGGGCGGGTGCCCTGCTCGCTCGTGCCGGCATCGCGACCGACGCATGGGAGGCGCTAACGTGGTATGCGCCTGCGCTCATGATCATGACCTTGCCCGGTGGTACTGCTATCCAGGTGATTCAGGAAGCAGTGCCGAATCAGCTGCGCGGACAGGCTTCCGCTGTCTACTACCTATTGAATAGTTTGGTCGGGCTGACGTTCGGTCCTTTGTCGGTCGGATTGCTAACCGACTACGTGTTCCAGGATCCGTTGCGGATCGGGTCGGCGCTCGCGCTCATTTCCGTGACGGTCCCGCCGATCACTGGCCTGCTCATCGTGTCGACGCGTGCTCCGTTCGCGCGGCTCACAGAAGGGAGCGCGCACACGCGGACGTACGCTTGAAGCGTGCTATCGCCCCGTACGGATCTCGGTTGCGCCGAGTTGCCGTGCAAAGCGTCGCGCAAGCGCTTCGGGCTCCCGGATCGTCGCGGCTCGCACTTCGATCGCCATCTGATCGGTGTCCACTTCTTCTGCGCCACGTCGGATGGCGGCCAGTCCTGCAGCCGCAATCGTTTCCGGTTTCTCCTTTGCGCCCTTCACATGGCTCGCCATGCGCGTGTCGACCGAGCCGACGAACAACGCAGTGACCGTTGTACCTTGCGGGGCAAGCTCAGCTCGTAGGCACGTCGACATCGCTCGAGCGGCGAACTTGGACGGGCTGTAGCCGCCCATGATCGGTACGGCCACCACTGCAGCGGCCGACAAGACGTTTGCGATCGCACTCGGACTGTTGCGCGCGAGCACGGGTGCGAATGCCCGACACATTGCCAACGGGCCGAAATAATTCACTTCCATCTCCGTGCGCGCAGCGCTGAGATCCGGCGCAGTCAACAAGGTCTGGCGAAGGAACACGCCAGCGTTGTTGACGAGAATCGACACGTCGGGACACGACTGAACTGCACGTTCGATCGATGATTGATCGGTGACGTCCAACTGGATCGCCTGCACGCGATCGGGCGCTTCAGCGACGAGATGAGCTGCAGCTTCCACTTGGCGTGTTCCGACATAGACGCGCTTCGCGCCCGCAGCGACGAATGCACGGACGAAGGCTTCGCCGATGCCGCGATTGCCGCCTGTGACCAACGCTACCGATCCAGCGATTTCCATCGTGCAAGCCCTCAATCGAAGCTGATGACATCAGAGCCCGGTGGATCCGCATACACGCGCTCGACGTCGGCGGTTCGACGCGTCAGCACCGCGTTGCGATTGACCGTGCCCTTATCCGAAAGCTCGTGTGCGGCCGCGAGCGGCGGCTCTTGCAGCAAAGCGAAACGCTGTACGCGTGTGCTCGCGCCGGGATAGCGTGCGTTGTGCGCGGCGAGCCGCTCGCGCAGCACGGCGAGTAGCGGCCCGAGACTGTCCGCGCGCAGGGGTTCTTTGGAGGAAATGCCGAACTCCCGTTCGATCACTGCCCGATTTGGCCAAGCGAGCACGGCGATGCTCGTGCGATTCTCGCCGCAGAGTACGAGCTCGTCGATGTAGGGCGCGAGAGCCTGCAGAAGTGTCGTGCGAAGTTCTCCCCCGCTCACCCATGTGCCGCTCCCGAGTTTGAATTCCTCCGCGAGGCGACCAGCGAAGGCAAGTCCTTTCTCCGGACGTTTCGGGTCGTGAAACACCGCAAGGTCCCCCATACGGTAGTAGCCTTCCTCGTCGCGACTCTCGGCAGTGCGCTTCGGATCGCGAAGATATCCGGGTGTGACGACCGGACCGGAGATGCGGACTTCGTAGCGCTTGTCGACCGGAACGAGCTTGACCTGAATGCCGGGCATGGGCACGCCGATGCCGACTTGGTCCGTCTCGAAATGAATCGCGAGGCACCCGGACGTCGTCTCTGTCGAACCGTAGGCCGATATCAGCATGACGCGTCGGCCGATGGTCTTGACGGCCAGACGTTGCAAGCGTTCGTATGTCGTCTGAGGCAGACCTGCTCCGCCGTAAAGCAAGACCTGAAGATTCTGGAAGAACGTGCGTCGAAGATCGTCGTCGGCTTCGAGCGCCTCAACGAGCAATTGGTAACCGAGCGGCACGTTCACGTAATAGCTGCTCGAGATCTCGCGAAGATTTCGCAACGACTCTTGCCACAGCGGTCCAGGAATCGGTTTGCCGTCATCGATGTACAGCGTGCCGCCGGCCGTCAGCGTGATCATCTTGCCGCACGCACCGGAGACGTGATTCCACGGCAGCCAGTCCATCGTCGTGCGGTGCCAGCCCGCCGCTTCGCCGATAGTCTGCAGCGCTTGTGTAATGTTCGCGGCGACGTTCGCGTAGGTTTGAATGACTGCCTTCGGTGCGCCGGTCGAACCGGAGGTCAGCATGTAGAAGGCATGATCGTCGCCGCGCAGTGAATCCAATCGTTCGCGTACCTTGTTCGTGACCCTGGTGGCGAGGACTTCTTCAAGCGCGACGACGCCGCGTACGCGAGCGTTGGCCGGTACCGAATCAGGCGTCGCTGTGACGAGCACGGCGTCGCCGAAATCCACTTGGTCGAGCGCGCGTGTAAACGGACGCGCATCTTCGATGAACACGACGCCAGGTCTCGCGAGATCGAGAACATGACGCAGCCGCGTGAAGGCGGCATCCATCAAACCGTAGTTCGGACTGATCGGGCAGGAAGGCACGCCGGCGGTCATGCCGCCGAACTTCATCAACGCGTGTGCGATCGAGTTGCCCGACACGAGCAGAATCGGTCGGTCGCGTTCGATGCCGAGATCGAGTAACCACTGCGCGATGGCGTCGGAGTCCTGTTTCGTGCGCGCGTAAGAATGTGCACGCCAAGCACGATCAGGGCCGGCACGCTGTACGAGGTAAGGCTTATCTCCTAGTCGCTCGGCCTGCGCTGCAAGCACGCGAGGCAGGCAAGGTTCGTGCGGCTGCAAAGGAATGCGCGAGCGCATGACGACCGCACCGTCTGCGCGGTGCTCGACGTCGAGATCGACAGGTAGGAATCGCGCTTCGCGAAACGGTACGGATGAAAGCTCGGCGCTCACGACTCTCCCCCGGGCTTTGCAGATCGGGCTCGCCCACCCGATCGCTTGTCAGTTGCATTGTGAGACTTATAATGCAAAGCCTCGCGCGCCGGCAACTACAGAACGGTGAATCGTGAATCTAGCGACGCTCAAGAAGGCTGCCGGGTTTTACGGACGTTTCCTGCTCAGCTTTTCCGCGATCGGCTATCGTTGTCGCGCGCTCTTTTGGCGGCCTTACGACGCCAACTTCGCGGGTCAGACTTGGATCGTCACCGGTGCAACCGGCGGCATCGGGCGTGCGATCGTCGACGGCGCGGTGCGCGGCGGAGCAACCGTGTACGCGCTCGCGCGCGACCGACAGAAGCTCGAGCGGCTCGTCAGAGAAATTCCGGGTCCGGGCCGTATCGAGATCGTGCCCGTTGACCTGTCCCTGGTCGCGGATACCCGGCGTGCAGCCGCTGATCTAATCGCGCGGGGTATCAAGGTCGATGTGCTGGTCAACAACGTCGGCGTCCTGCTCGACGATCTCTCGGTGACGAGCGAAGGTTTCGAGACGTCATATGCCACCAACCTGCTCAATCATTGGGTCCTGACCGAGGCGTTGATGGAAGCGGATGCGTTTGCGTCTTCGGCTGTCGTGATCGAGATGTCCTCGGGCGGCATGTACAACGCGCCGCTGACGCTCGATTACATGGGGATGAAGAATCCCAAGAAATACAATGGCGTGTTCGCTTACGCAGTTCACAAGCGCGGCCAGGCCGAGCTAGTGAAGTATTGGCAGGAGCGCTACGGCGGCCGCGGTTTGCGCTTCTACGTGATGCATCCGGGCTGGGCGGACACCGAAGGCGTGAAGACTTCGATGCCGAACTTCCGGAGACGTCTGCGCGCTGTGTTGCGCAATAGCGCGCAAGGTGCCGATACGGCGCTCTGGTTGGCTGCAACGCGACCCGCACAGCCTGGACCGGAAGCCTTCTGGTTCGATCGCGCGCCGCGAAGTGCGCATGCATTCGCGCACACGTCGGTCAGCAAGTACACGCCGCCCGATCTCGCGGAGTTTCTCGCGAAGGAAGCGGCGAGCGTTCCGGCGTCGAACACGGAGCTGCAACGCTCGGTATCTTGATCGGTCCGCGGCGGAGACCTGTCAGCGCAGCCGCTCGCGTTTCAGCACGATGCCCGCACTGACGCGGTCCCACGTATCCGGCGTCACGCCGGCCTCTCGGAAGGGATACTTCCGTTGCTTGTTCGTTTCCGTCTTGGGAATCGAGTCGACGAAGCGAACGAAGCGCGGCACCGCGAAGTACGGTAGCCGAGACGTGAGCCATTCGATCAGTGCCGGCGGATCGATCGTGTGTCCCGCTTTCGGCACGATGACGACCATTACTTCCTCTTCGGATTCCACTGGAATTCCTACAGCGATCACTTCGTCCACGCCGGGATAGCCGCGCACGGCCGCCTCGACTTCCATCGATGAGATATTCTCGCCGCGACGGCGAATGGCATCTTTCGCACGATCCACGAAGTAGTAGTTGCCGTCCGCGTCCTTGCGCATGATGTCGCCGGTGTGGAACCAGCCGTTCCGCCAGGCTCTTGCTGTCGCTTCGGGAAGGCCGTCGTACCCGAGACAGAACACCCACGGCAGATCGCTTCGCACGATTAGCTCACCGGGCTGACCATTTGGAACTTCGACATCGTTCTCGTCGACCAACCGGCATTCGACGCCGGTGCGCGGTCTGCCGCATGCACCGAACACTGTCGTATTGAGCTCGCTCACGAGCGGCGCCGACAGCTCGGTCATGTTGAAGCCGGTGAGGTAGTCGATGCCGAAACGTTCGCGGATGCGCACGGTGAGCTCGTTGACGGGAAATCCCGTTACGCATCGCAGCGGATGATTACGCTCGTCCGGCCGCGGCGGTGCCTTCATCAAGAACTCGCCCATGATGCCGATCAGGCCCGATGTCGTCGCGCAGTTCCCTTCTCGAACTTGATCCCAGAAACGGTCGGTACTGAAGCCGTCCACGAGATAGAACGAACCGGAGCGAAT
>DATCLP010000077.1:0-3045 GCA_036563855.1 Steroidobacteraceae bacterium
GTGCATAGTCACTCGAGTCTCCGCGGAACACTGACCATTGCCATGCGTTCGCATCGCAAGCTGCCTGTCAGTTGGATGCCGATGCACGCCACACAGACGGCTCTTCGAGGAGATTCATGCCATGGCACGCAAGTACAGCAAGAAGGCATCGAAGAAGGTGGAACGCGCGATGCGCGAACGCAAACGCGGTACGCTGCGCAGCGGCCGATCCGGCCGTAAAGTCAGGAGCCGCAAGCAAGCGATCGCAATCGGGCTGTCCGAAGCGCGGCGTGAAGGGGCGAAAGTCCCGAAGAAGTCGAGCAACGGGCGCAAGAAGCGTGGCCGCAAAAAGAGCACCGGGCGCAGGAAGACCGCAAGGCGCAAGCGTCGCAGCAACCGGTAACGATTCGTAGCGTCAGTCGCCGGCTTCCGCGCTGCTCTCTTTGATCTGCGTGGAGCGCAATGGAATCTCGGGGATGAACAAGATCAGCGCGACGCCGGCAAAGACGATCCAGAGCGCACGGCTCATCATCTCGGCGATCGAAATCGAGAACGCCTCCTTCGTCCCGCGGTCGATGCGCTGTACGAGCTGCTCTCCGTAGGCGTCCATGGCATTACGGAGGCGCTCGAGCGTTTCGGTCGTTTCGCGCTCGACCATCGCGGATTCCTTTGCCATGATCGAGCCGCGGAAAAGTCGCACGATGGTGTCGAGCGCTTCGGCATCGCGTAGCGCACGCGGCGGAATGTTCGCCACCTGCTCCTTGAGCGACGGCGCGAGTTGCGGATCCTGCAAGAGGCGTTCGCGACCCTCTTCTCCCGTGCGTAGCTCGGCTTCGACCTCATCGGCGCGTGCTTCGAGCTGCTCGTGGACGCGCGCTTTGATTCCATCGTCGCGCAGCGGCTGCTTCACCGCCTCCGGCAACCGTGGATCGGCAAGCACCTCATCGATCGCCGTACGATCGCCGCGATACGCCCGCTCGATGACCTCGAACCGAGCCTCGAGTGCAGCCTGCACTTCATTGCGCACGACCTCGGTATTCATTGCGCGCTTCTGCGCCGCTCCTAGATCGATGTTGTGCTGAGTTGCGCCGGGCAGCAGCGGCAAGTGCTTCGGCAGCTCGTCCGTGAGACTCAGCGTCAGGAACGTGCCGAAGATTGCCACGCCGACGGTGGAGCCGATTTGCCGCGAAAATTGGCTCATTCCCGTCGCGCTACCCAGATCGGTGGCCGGCGACGCGTTCTGAATCACGATGTTGAACAGCGTATGCGCCGGTCCCAACCCGATGCCCGTAATCGCAAGCCGCCATGCGAGATCGAGTGGCGTCGTGTCGGGACCGATGCGTGTCAGCGCAATGACGCCGACGATCAAAATGATGCCGCCTCCGATCATGAAGCCCTTGTAGCGACCGGTCTTCGTCACGAGCCGGCCGCTCATGATGCTGCTCACGATCATGCCCATCATGAGCGGCAACAATGCGGTACCGCTTTCGGTCGCACTGATGCCCTGCACGACTTGCATGTACAAAGGCATGAACATGACGACGCCGAGAAACGCCATACTCATGACGAACGACGCTGCTATCGCCGTCCGAAATGTCTTGATCTTGAACAGCTTGAGCGGCAGGATCGGCTCGGCCGTGCGCATCTCGACATACAAGAAGATGCAGAAGGCCGCGAGCGCCATTGCGAACAGACCGAGAATCTCCGGCGAACCCCAAGGATGTCGCGTGCCGCCGAGCGTCAATGCGAGCAGCAGCGGCGTGAACGTGAGAACGACGAGCGCCGCGCCAGCGTAGTCGACCGTGCCCGTTCCGCGATGCTTGAGCGCCGGCAGGCGATACAGAAGCATGAAAAGTGCGAGCAAACCGAGCGGCAGATTGATATAGAAGATCCATCGCCAGCCGGCGACTTCATAGCCGAACATCGTGACCGTGCCATGATCGGTGAAGAAGCCGCCGATGAACGGGCCGACGATCGTCGCGAATCCGAACACCGAGCCGAACAGTCCGAACAAGCGGCCGCGTTCCCGCGGCGGATAGAGATCCGCGATCACCGCGAAGGACACGCTCAGCAGCGCGCCGCCGCCGAGACCCTGAATTGCGCGGAAGATCACGAGCTGCATCATCCCGCTGCCGAGCACCGGAAGATCGCCGAATTCGCCGGCCAACCCGCAGAGCGCGGAACCGATCAAGAAGATGATGACGCCGCTAACGAGAATCGGCTTGCGACCGTACAGATCGCTCAGCTTGCCGTAAATCGGCACGGACACCGTGGACGCGAGCATGTAGGCCGTCGTGACCCACGCATACATCGAGAGCCCATGCAAATGCTCGATGATTCGCGGCATGGCCGTCGCCACGATCGTCTGATCGAGCGCGCTCAGCAGCATGACGACGGCAAGCGCCATCAGGATCGTGCGCTTCTCCGCATTGCTCACTCTGGAATCGGTCACGGAAACTCTCGTCGGCAGATAGGTGATGCCAGCGGCTCGATTTCTGACGATCGGTCGCGCCGGAGCCCCGCTTCGGGGCGGCACATGTTAGCGCGCCAAAAAGCGCGGCGACAGGCTACAGGCAACAGCGCGCGATCGCCTCGCCGTGGGTCTCTTTGGGCAGACGCGGCGCAGACCAAAGCCCGCGGTCTCGCTATCAACTATCAACTCGCGCGCCCAGCCGCGCCTCTCAATCCAAATCCCGCGGCACCGTCCGCTCCGCCTCCACGCGCACATTCACAGCGCGTCCGAACCGAATGGGATCGTCCGTCGCGGGATCATCTTCGTGACCTTCGCAGGTCAACGCGAGCGTGTAACGGCCCTCGGGCACGAACTCGAACGAGTATCCGGGTATACCGATCGTTCCGATCGCCGACGTCGTCAAATACGGCTCCACCCCGTTGTTGTCGCGATCGTCGGGCGTGACGTCCTCGCCCGTGAACAGATACACCGCTCCTCCCTCCGCCAGCGAGCCGCCGACCGGACAATTCTGCGTCACATTGCCGACGATTCGACCTGCATCTTCGGTGCGAACCGCCCGAACCACCGGGGTCAGCATGTAGCGGTCCTCATTG
>DATCLP010000078.1:0-1560 GCA_036563855.1 Steroidobacteraceae bacterium
GCGCAGAGGTTGCGCAACTCGAGCAGAAAATTCGTACGCTCGAAGCCGAGCGCGCAACGATCGACAGCGAGCTCATGGATCCGACGCTGTATGCGAATGGAAAAGCTTCGGAACGCGCCCGCGAGCTGATGCAACGCCGTGCGGACATCGTCGCACGGCTCGAGCACACCGAGTCCGCCTGGCTCGAAGCTGCGGAACGGCTCGAACGTGCCGCGGCACAGCACTGAGCGCCCTTGCGATTCCCGCGATGCGGAAAGGTTTAGATCCGTAAACGGCGCGGCACACGAGCGGCTCGTTGTGTTCTACTCGCGCTTTCGGCTCGCTCGCGCGCGCCCGCCGGGCGAAGGCCAACAAAAGAGGGGGAGGCTCGACCCGAGCGCGACTCGGGTCCGAGTCGGAGGTTTCGCAATGGTTTCCGCTGTCGATCAAGAAAGCGTTACGGCGCAGGCGACCGGCATCAGCCGCGAGCACCGCCGCGTCATCCTGGCCTCATCGCTCGGCACGCTCTTCGAGTGGTACGACTTCTATCTGTACGGTGCGCTGGCCGCCGTCATCAGCCAGCAATTCTTTTCCGGCGTGAACGAGACGACGGCGTTCATTTTCGCGCTGCTCGCATTTGCGGCCGGCTTCGCAGTGCGGCCCTTTGGGGCAGTCGTGTTCGGGCGGCTCGGCGACTTGGCGGGACGCAAGCACACGTTCCTGTTGACGATCGTGATCATGGGAGTGGCCACCGCGCTCGTCGGTGTCCTGCCGACCTACAGCTCGATCGGCATCGTCGCGCCCATCATCCTCATCACGCTGCGACTCTTGCAGGGATTGGCTGTCGGCGGCGAGTACGGCGGTGCTGCAACTTACATTGCGGAACACGCGCCGCCCGGACAACGTGGGTACTACACGAGCTGGATCCAGATCACGGCGACGGCCGGAATGATTCTGTCCCTCGCCATCGTGCTCGCGTGCCGTTTCCTCACAGGCTCGGAGTTCGAAGCATGGGGTTGGCGCATTCCGTTCCTGCTCTCGATCATCCTATTGATCATCTCGGTCTACATCCGGCTGCAACTCGAGGAGTCGCCCGTCTTCAAGGAAATGCGCTCGGCAGGAAAGCTGTCCAAAGCGCCGCTGCGGGAAGTCATGGGCGAATGGAAGAACGTAAAGCTCGTCCTGCTCTGCTTGTTCGGAGCGATGGCCGGACAAGCCGTGATCGGCTACGTCGCGCTCGTCTACATGAATCTGTTCCTGTCGCAAACGCTCAAGGTCGATGCGACGACCTCGAACTTGCTCGTCGTGGGAGCATTGACGCTGGCGGCGCCGATCTATGTGGTGGTCGGCAGGCTTTCCGACCGCATCGGCCGCAAGCCGCAGATCGTGCTCGGCTGCTTGATCGCGGCCGTGACGTTCTTCCCGATTTTCAAAGGACTCACGCATTACGCGAACCCGGCGATCGCCGCCGCGAGCGAAGCGACGCCGGTCGTCGTCGTCGCGAATCCCGACGAATGCAGCTTCCAGTTCGATCCGATCGGCAGCGCGAAATTCACGAGCTCG
This sequence comes from Steroidobacteraceae bacterium, assembly GCA_036563855.1. Classification (GTDB taxonomy): domain Bacteria; phylum Pseudomonadota; class Gammaproteobacteria; order Steroidobacterales; family Steroidobacteraceae; genus Steroidobacter. The sequence goes on from DATCLP010000078.1 coordinate 1,543, forward strand.
TGCGACGTCGCGAAGAGC
>DATCLP010000079.1:0-3339 GCA_036563855.1 Steroidobacteraceae bacterium
ACATCAATCCCGACACCGAGCTCCTCAACGCGAAGGCGAACGAACGCTGGCTGGAGTACTTCAGCAAGGCAGTCGAGGACGCGAAGCGTTACGAAGGACAACAGCTCTCGTCGAGCACGGCGCGTGCGCTTCAGCTGCTGAAGCTCGGCGTCGCGGCACCGGCACCGAACGATCCGGCAAAGCGCGCCGAGCTCGCTGCTATTGCCTCCAAGATGGAAGGCATGTACGGCGCTGCGAAGTACTGCCCGAAGGGTCCGGAGTCGTGCTTGGATCAAACAGCGCTCACCGACATCCTCGCCAACAGCCGCGATTACGAGCAGCTCACCGAAGCGTGGACGGGTTGGCATTCGACGGCGCGTCCAATGCGCCAGGACTACGTGCGCTTCGTGGAGCTTGCGAACGAGGGCGCCCGCGAGCTTGGTTTTGCCGACCTCGGCGCGATGTGGCGCTCGGGTTACGACATGCCGCCGGATGAGTTCACGAAGGAAGCAGCACGGCTGTGGGATCAAGTAAAGCCGCTCTACGGCCAGCTTCATTGTTATGTGCGCGATCGCCTCCAGAAAACCTACGGCAAGGAACGCGTGCCGGACGGCAAACCGATTCCCGCGCACATCCTCGGCAACATGTGGGCGCAGCAATGGGCGGAGATCTATCCGCTCGTCGAACCGTATCCTGGTGTTGCCGATCTCGATGTCACGGCGGCGCTCAAGAAGCAGAAATACGATGCGGTGAAGATCACGCAGTCTGCCGAGAACTTCTATGTCTCGCTCGGCTTCCCGAAGCTGCCGCAATCGTTCTGGGAACGCTCGATGCTGACCAAGCCTCCTGCACGCGATGTTCAGTGCCATGCGAGCGCGTGGCACATGGACGCGAAAGAGGACGTGCGCATCAAGCAATGCATCGAGCCGACACAAGACGAGCTGATGACCGTCTATCACGAGCTCGGCCACGTCTTTTACTACCTGAGCTACAAGGATCAGCCGTTCATATTCCAAGGCGGCGCGCACGATGGTTTCCACGAGGCGATCGGCGACACCGTGAATCTCTCGATGACGCCGGCTTATCTTGCGCAAATCGGGCTGACGTCGCCGATCAAGCCGAGCCGCGAAGCGACGATCAATCAGCAAATGAAGCTCGCGCTCGACAAGATCGCGTTCCTGCCGTTCGGCAAGCTCATCGACGAGTGGCGCTGGAAAGTGTTTTCGGGTGAGGTCAAGCCCGAGAACTACAACGCAGCATGGTGGGAGCTGCGAGAGCAGTACCAGGGCGTCGCGCCGCCGGTCGAGCGCACGGAGGAGGATTTCGATCCGGGCGCGAAGTACCACATCCCCGCGAACACGCCGTACACGCGCTACTTCCTTTCGTACATACTGCAGTTCCAGTTCCACAAGGCACTCTGCGAAGCGGCAGGCCATCAGGGTCCGCTCCATGAATGCTCCGTTTACGGCAACACGGAAGCGGGCCGACGTTTCCGCGAGATGCTCGCGCTCGGCGCAAGTCAGCCGTGGCAAGACACGCTCCAGAAGCTGACCGGCACGCGCCAGATGGATGCGAGCGCGATCATCGAGTATTTCGGTCCGCTGCTAGGCTGGCTGGAGGAACAGAACAAGGGCAAGACGTGCGGCTGGTAGCCGCACGCGAGCTCGACGGGCGCAAGCTCGCGTCAGACCAGTAACAACAACCAGGCGTTTCGCTCGAACTCGGGATCGCGTATGTCCACACCGCAACCTCCGCAGCTATCGCTGCGCGCCGTCATCCTGGCCATCGTTCTTGCAGTCATCCTCGCCGCTGCGAATACCTACCTCGGGCTATTTGCGGGCTTGACGATCGCGACGGCGATTCCGGCCGCCGTCGTCTCGATGGGCGTGCTGCGCCTGTTCGGCGGCGGGCATATCCTCGAAAACAACATCGTGCAAACCGGCGCCTCGGCAGGCTCTTCGATCGCAGCCGGCGTGATCTTCACGATTCCGGCGCTGATCATTCTCGGTTACTGGGAAGATTTCCAATATTTGTGGGTGTTGGCGATCGCCGGTCTCGGCGGTCTGCTCGGTGTGTTGTTCTCGGTTCCGCTGCGCCGCTCGATGATCGTCGAGAACCCGCTGCCGTTCCCCGAAGGCAAGGCCGCAGCAGAAGTGCTCAAGGCGGGCGAGAATCCAGGCCCGGGCCTGAAGATTCTCGGAATGTCTGCAGGTATCGGCGGATTGGTGAAGCTCGCCGCCGAAAGCGGCCTGCGCCTGATTCCCGACAACGCGGCCGGCGCGAGCTTTTTCGGCAAGTATCTCGGTTACATGGGCACGGGCTTGTCGCCGGCATTGCTCGGCGTGGGCTACATCGTCGGGCTCAACATCGGCATCGTCGTCGTGTCCGGCAGCATCTTCGCCTACAACTTCGCTATCCCTTTCTATCACGCATTCATGCTCGACGCCGATCCTGAAGTCGCGGCCAAAGTCGCCGGTGCGACGGCGGCGGAAGCCGCGGCGATCATTCGCGGCGACCGCATCCGCTATGTGGGTGTCGGCACGATGTTGATCGGCGGCATCTGGACGCTGTTCTCGCTGCGCAATTCGCTGCTGGCGGGCATCAAGAGCGGTATCGCCGCCGCACGCAAAGGAACCGGTACGGTGGTGGCGGAAACCGAGCGCGATCTGCCGATGAAATGGATGTTGATCTCGCTCGTGCTGTTCGTGTTGCCGCTGTTCGGCTTGTATCAGGCCATCGTGCAAAGCTGGGTCGTGAGCCTGCCCATGACGATCATCATGATCGTTGCCGGCTTCCTGTTCGTTTCGGTGTCCGCCTATCTCGCCGGCCTCGTCGGCTCGTCGAACAATCCGGTGTCAGGCATCACGATCGCGACGATTCTGTTCGCATCGTTCGTCCTCATGCTGCTCTTGGGCAGCGATTCGAAAATCGGCGCAGTGGCCGCAATCATGATCGGCGCAGTCGTGTGCTGCGCAGCTGCAGTGGGCGGCGACAACCTGCAGGATCTGAAGGCAGGCTACATCGTCGGGGCCACACCGTGGAAACAACAGCTGATGCTCGGCATCGGAGCATTCTCGTGCGCGCTCATCATGGCGCCCGTGCTCAACCTGCTGGATCAAGCTTACGGCATCGGCGATCCGACACGACCAGGTTCTTTGCAAGCGCCTCAAGCAACGTTGATGGCATCGGTCGCTCAGGGCTTGTTCGGCGGCAAGTTGCCTTGGGACATGATCGCTGCAGGCGTCGTCGTCGGTGCGATCGTGATCGCGATCGACAGCTGGCTGAAGTCGCGTAACTCGAGCTTCCGCGTTCCGGTGCTCGCAGCGGCGATCGGCATCTATCTCCCGCTCGAGCTGATGG
>DATCLP010000080.1:0-3511 GCA_036563855.1 Steroidobacteraceae bacterium
CTTGTAGACATAGAACTCGTCCGGATTGACCGCGCCCTGTACGACCGTTTCGCCGAGCCCGTACGAGGCCGTGATGAACACGACGTTGCGGAATCCGGAGTCGGTGTCGAGCGTGAACATGACGCCGCTCGAGCCGATATCGGAGCGCACCATGTACTGGATGCCTGCCGAAAGGGCGACGGCGTCGTGGGCGAATCCTTGATGAACGCGATAGGCGATGGCGCGATCGTTGAACAGCGAAGCGAAGACCTCATGAACGCACTTGAGCAGCGCATCGCGCCCTCGAACGTTGAGGAACGTCTCTTGCTGTCCTGCAAACGAGGCGTCGGGGAGGTCTTCGGCCGTTGCAGAAGATCGCACTGCAACGGCGATGTCGCGTCCGCCGCTCATCTTGTCGAAGGCCTCCAGGATCTCGCGCTCGAGGCGCTCCGGGAACGGCGTGCCGAGAATCCAGCTGCGGATCTGGCTGCCCACCACGGCTAGCTTCTCGACGTCATCGACATCGAGTTCGGCGAGCGCCTTGGAAATTCGTGTGCCTAGCCCATCGTGTTTGAGGAAGTCGCGGTAGGCCTGGGCGGTCGTCGCGAAACCGCCCGGCACGCTCACGCCCATCTTCGACAGATGGCTGATCATCTCGCCAAGCGACGAATTCTTGCCGCCGACGATGTCGACGTCGTTACGGCCGAGCTTCTCGAAAGGCAGGATATATGCAGTCAAAGGAGGACCTCTTGATCTTCGCAGCGGCGGGATGAAACACTCAAAGCACGATTCTCATGCCACGGGTTGTACTTGACCAGGACACGCGTCGCACGGAGTCGATGATGAAATCCCGAGCAAGAGCAGCACGGCACGAGAATGGATAGACGAACCGTTTTCTTTGTATCCGACCAGACCGGTGTGACCGCGGAGACGATGGGTCACAGCCTGCTAACGCAATTCGACGGGCAGGTTTTTCGGCAGGTGACTTTGCCATTTATCTCTACCGTTGACAAGGCGGAGGAGGCTGTCCGGAAGATCAATGCAACGGCGGAAGCCGAAGGCGTACGCCCAGTAATTTTCAGCACACTGCTGCAAGAAGAACTGCGGGAAATAATCAGGCGAGCGAACGGATTGTTCCTCGATTTCTTCGACGCTTTCTTGGGTCCGCTCGAGCAGGAGCTGAACACGAAGTCCTCGCGGGCCCAGGGCAAGGCGCACGGCATCGCCGATATCAACGCTTATACGCTGCGCATCAACGCGACGAATTTCGCGCTCGCCAACGACGACGGACAGAATACGCGCGACTACGACCGTGCAGACATCGTCATCGTCGGCGTATCGCGCTCAGGGAAGACGCCGACGTGCCTGTACATGGCTTTGCAATACGGGATTTTTGCCGCCAACTACCCGTTCAGCGAAGAAGAGCTCGAAAGCGGCCGGCTGCCGCAGGCGCTCGTCCCTCACAAGCGCAAGCTCTATGGCCTCACGATCTCGCCGGAGCGGCTGCAACAGATCCGCAACGAGCGACGGCCGAACAGCCGCTATGCCTCGCCGGCGCAGTGCGAATTCGAGGTGCGCAACGCCGAGGCGATTCTCAACCGCTACGACATCCCCTACATCGATACCACCGAATGTTCAATCGAGGAGATTGCAAGTCGCATTCTCGACAAGACGGGGATCGAGAGGCGTTTACGACCGTGACGCAAGTCTCATGCCGTGCCGAGACGCACGAAATCGCTGTGCTATAGTCGATTCATGATGTTCTCAGTGCTGGAGACGGATACCAATTGCGCGGTCAGTTGGCGCGCGAGGCCGGGCAGCTTCGTGAGCCTGATGTCCGTCTACGAGAGCAATTACATTCGGCTCGGCTGGCTGATTCCCGATGTGCGATCGATCGACGGCCCGCGCGTTTCCAGGGTCAACGGGGATTGCCCGTTGCACCTGAACGTGGATGAGCGCACGCGCTACACAACGACTCTCACGCTCACCTATTTGTTCGAAGAGGGTCAGGGCCAGGTCGCCGATCCCGATCTGCAAATTCGCGTCTACCACGATGCGCGGCTTGCTGAAGTGCAGGCTTGTGCGCGCTGGCATCGGCATTCGACGCTAGAAGCGATCCGCTCGGATCTGGCTCGCGCGCTCGGCGATCGCTGGCTGCGCAACATGATGTTGAACAAGTGGCTCGACTACTGCGTCGAGCGCGGCCATCGTTTCGCTCCCCATCCCACACCCTAAGACGCTTGCCCACGGGCAGCGGGCCTGGCGTGCATGGCAATCTCGGATCGCATCTCCTTCCTGCGGCAGCGCCTGGGCTCCTCCCGGCAAGTCGAGGATGAGCGCCTTCTGCAGCTCTTCTGGAATCGCGCCGAGCTGAAGAAGGAGCTGATCCGCTTGCAAGTCGAGCGGGATCGTCTCATCGAACAGTTGCAAAAGCAGGAAGGGGCGGCGCTCAAGCTCCGCGAGCAGATCGATCAGCTCGAGCAGCATTTGGGCGACCCCGACGCGGCCCTTCATGCGCTCGTGTATTTCCAGCTCCGGAATCTCTGGCGCACGTGCGCCGCCAAGGTCTTGAAGTTCTCGCAGCAGCTCCAGCGGCAGCAGGAGGAGCGCGAGCGGCGCCGGCAGCTCATCGAGTTCGACCAAGGCAAGCGCAGGCAACTCGCCGAGATCGACGCCACGTTGAGCGAGGCGAGGCTCAACGCCGAGGCGCTCGAATCGCAGTTGAAGCTGCTGGAACGGCGCCTCGACGGAATGCGCGGCTTTTGGAATTACTTTCGACGTCGCAAGTTGGCCGAGCAGATTTTCACGTTGCGTGCGAAATGGGATGAGGCTGCGACGCGCGTGACGGACTTGTCGGACGATCGCGCAGATCTCGAGGCCGCTGAGCCGCCGCCGTTCCCGGGCATTTCGATCGACGGGCGCCGTATCGTGAATACGGCCGTGATCGCCTATGCGAAGCAGCTCACGGCCAATCTGTCGATCGGCGGCATCGCCATGCTGGCGAAGGAGACGACGACCAAGCGCGTCTATGATGTCCGATACGGGTCGCGCGAGGATTGCATGAAACTGATGGCGCTCCTGAAAGAAACGCTGGCAATCGTCACCGTGCAGGCGGACGACCTGAAAGGCTTGAAGCAGAGCACCGAAGCGATACGTGCGTCCGCAACTTATCGGAGCGATGCCGACACGATTCCGCTGACGGATTCCATTGGGACGTTGCCCGTGTCTGCTGCCCCGGTATCGGGACTCGAAAGCATCAATCGTGCGGGCATCAACGTGCTCGTCGACGATTACTGGGAAGTCTACAAAGCGCTGCTGCAGTAATCCGCTCTGTACGATCCCGCGCAGTTGCTCGCGCGTGAGAGACTCATGAAAGAAGAGGCCGGCGGAACGTGAGTTCCAGCCGGCCTCGATGCTTTCGCGTTTGATCAGCGCTTACTGCACCGGAGCGCTGCGATTGTCCGCCTTGAGCTTCGTCAGATACGTGCTCGACAACATGCTCAGGTCCGCCGCTATCTGTGCAGCTTCGGCC
>DATCLP010000081.1:0-2058 GCA_036563855.1 Steroidobacteraceae bacterium
CCGCAAGCATCTACCTACCTCTTGTTGCCGCGGTTAGTCTTATAGTGCAAGTAATGGATGCCGCGCAACTATGTTTCGAACTATGAATTCGAGGCGAACGAACACCAACGCGCGCAAGAGCGCGTTTGTCAGTTGCCGAGGCAACGGTGAAGGAAGGCGCGGCTGGGAGAGCACCAGCCGCGCAAGCATCAGTCAGCGCCCGATGATGAAGACGACGGTGGTGGTCGCGCTGCCGCCGATATTCAGCGTAGCGAACGTACGTGCATTTTCGACTTGGTAGTCCCCGGCCGTTCCGGTCGTTTGCTTGAAGGCGTCGAGCGCCATGCGTACGCCAGTGGCTCCAACAGGATGGCCGAGGCCGATCAGCCCGCCGCTCGGATTCACGGGAATGCGTCCGCGGATTTCGATGTCGCCGTTTTCGATTGCCCGCCAGCTCTGTCCTGGCTCGGTGATACCGAAATGGTCGATGGCCATGTACTCGGTGCTCGTGAAACAGTCGTGCGTTTCGATGCCGTCCAAGTCTTCGACGCCGCGGATGCCCGCGCGCCGGAATGCATCAGTAATGGCGCCGCGAACGTGCGGGAAGATGTAGGGTTGGCCTTCGCTCGCGCGTACCTTCGCTTGATACGAAATCGGCGCCGTTCGATGGCCCCACCCTTTGATGTACGGCAGCGCTTCGATGCCGATGCCCAGCCGGTCGGCATACTCGCGCGCCTTCGCTTCGTTTGCGAGGAACACGATCGCGGCGCCGTCGGTGATCTGGCCGCAGTCGTGCTTGCGGATACGGCCCTCGATCACGGGATTGGCCTCGTCGTCCGTCGTGAAACTTCGCTCGTTGAACGTCCAACGTCGCGTCTGCGCATTCGGATTGCGGCGACCGTTGCTGAAATTGATCTCGGCGATCCGGGCAAGATGTTCTTGCTTTAGCCCGTACCTGCGATCGTACTCGTCGGCGACGTCGCTGAAGACCCGCGGCCATGGAAACCGAACGTCGGTGTATTCATGGCCGCTCCACATCGCCGGGCCGCCGATGAACTTCGCAGCCTGCTCGCCAGGCACATTGCGCATCTGCTCGATACCGACGACTGCCGCCAAGCCGTAACGGCCTGCTTCGATCTCTGCGGCAGCCGCGAGAATCGCTAGACTTCCCGATGCGCACGCGCCCTCGTGGCGCGAAGCCGGGATGCCTGCGAAGGCGGGATCGCACGCGGCGAACAAGCCACCCAAGTGGCCCTGGTTGCAAAACAGCTCGCCGGCAAAGTTACCGACATGCGCGACTTCGATGTCCTTCGGCTCGAGCTTGGTTTCTTCGAGTCCCTTCAGCACGGTGTGCCGCATCGCATCGGCGATCTCGATACCGTTCCTCGCCCAGTTCTCGGCAAAGTCGGTTTGATAGCCACCCAACAAGTACACTCGAGTGTTCATAGGGACTCCAGCATCAAGCTTCGAAATCGTGCGCGCGCGGTGAGGTATTCATCTTCGAGCCGATCGACGATGGCGGAGACCGGTTCGATCGCACGGATCGTCTGCAACCCCTGGCCGCACGCCCAAAGATCTCGCCATCGCTTCGCAACGTCGGTAGCTGCATCGTAGTTGCGAGCCGCAGGTCCTGCAGCCGGGTCGACGCCGTGCCGCTCGAGACTGGGCCGCAGCCACGAGGCCGGCGTTCCGGTCACTGCTGCGCTGACGACGAGATCGTCAGGTCCGCAATCGACGACCATCTGCTTGTATTCCGGAACCGCAAGGCTCTCGCGCGACGGCAGGAATCGCGTGCCCATGTAGACGAAGTCAGCGCCGGCCGCCAGCGCGCCTGCGATTCCGGCACCGTCGGAGATGCCTCCGCCGACCACGACCCAGCCGTCGAAGAATTCGCGCACCGCAGAGATGAACGCAAACGGGCTCAAGTGTCCGGTGTGTCCACCGGCACCGGCGCAAACGCACACCAATCCGTCTGCACCCGCTTCTGCAGCTTTGTGCGCAAGCTTCAGATTCACGACGTCTGCAAACACCAGTCCGCCGTAGTCGTGCACGATCGGGATCGCAGGCTTCGGCGAACCG
>DATCLP010000082.1:0-8721 GCA_036563855.1 Steroidobacteraceae bacterium
GTCAACGGCGGCCTGCTCGTGCAAACGCGCGACGAAGGCATGGTCTCGGCGGCCGATTTGAAAGTCGTCACCAAACGCCAGCCGACGCAGGCCGAGCTCGATGACTTGCTGTTCGCGTGGCAGGTCTGCAAGTTCGTGAAATCGAACGCCATCGTCTACGTGAAAGATCGTATGACGATCGGCATCGGTGCAGGCCAGATGAGTCGCGTGGTCTCGTCGCGCATCGCCGCCATGAAAGCGAAAGACGAAGGCTTCACCGTGCAAGGCTCGGTGATGGCCTCCGATGCCTTCTTCCCGTTCCGCGACGGTCTCGACGTCGCCGCGGAATACGGCATCAGCGCCGTGATTCAACCCGGCGGCTCGATGCGCGACCAGGAAGTGATCGACGCCGCTAATGAGCACGGCATGGCGATGGTGTTTACGGGGATGAGGCATTTCCGTCATTGATTCGGTTGGCGCTGCCAATCGAATCGATGACAGGCTGTAGACTGTAGGCTCTAGGCTGTAGTGAAGAAGAGTGCGAGCCGACGTCTCTGCCTGAATTTCGCTTTCTGCGAGAGTTCTGTGAAGCTACGAATGCGAATGCTTTCTTTCTACCCACAGCCTACAGCCTACAGCCCACAGCCTGACTGGAGCGCGGCATGAAGGTGCTCGTCGTCGGCTCCGGGGGTCGCGAGCACGCGCTCGCGTGGAAGGCGGCGCAATCGCCGCGCGTCGAACATGTGTTCGTGGCACCGGGCAATGCGGGCACGGCGGGCGAGCCGAAAGTGTCGAACGTCGATATCGGCGCCGAGGACATTCCCAAGCTCGTCGAATTCGCACAGCGCGAGAAGATCGAGCTGACGATCGTCGGTCCCGAAGCGCCGTTGGTGCTCGGCATTGCAGATGCATTCAAAGCGGCGAATCTACGCTGCTTCGGACCGAGCAAGGCCGCGGCGCGGCTCGAAGGCTCGAAAGCGTTCACGAAGGATTTCTTGAAGCGGCACGGTATTCCTACGGCTGCATACGCCACGTTCACGAAAGCGACTTTCGATCCCGAGAGGGTGCACAAGCAACGCGCTCCGCTCGTCGTCAAAGCCGACGGTTTGGCGGCCGGCAAAGGCGTCGTCATTTGCGAAACGACCGATGACGCCATTCGCTGCGCACAAGCAATGTTCGACGGGCAGTTCGGATCCGCCGGCGAAACCATCGTCATCGAAGAGTTTCTGCAAGGCGAAGAAGCGAGCTTCATTGCGATCGTTTCCGGCGATCAGATCCTGCCGCTAGCAACCTCGCAGGATCACAAGCGGCGGGACGATGGCGACAAAGGACCGAACACCGGCGGCATGGGCGCCTACTCGCCTGCACCGGTCGTGACCGATGAAATTCACTCGCGGATCATGCGCGAAGTGATGGAGCCGACCGTGCGCGGCCTCGCTGCAGACGGCGTCTCCTATCTCGGCTTCCTCTATGCAGGACTGATGATCGCACCCGACGGCACGCCGAACGTACTCGAGTTCAATTGCCGCTTCGGCGATCCCGAAACGCAGCCGATCATGATGCGGCTCCAATCGGATCTGATCGATCTTTGCGAGGCCGCGATCGAGCATCGCTTGAGCGGAGTCGATGCGCGATGGGACCCGCGTGCTGCGCTGGGTGTCGTGCTCGCAGCAGCCGGATATCCCGAATCAGTGCGCAAAGGGGATCCGATCTCGGGTCTGGCAGATGCCGCGCAGCTACCCGGAAAAGTCTTCCACGCCGGCACGAAGATCTCGGGCGAGCACGTTGTAACGAACGGCGGTCGCGTGCTGTGCGCCGTCGGGCTCGGCAATTCTGTGCGCGAAGCGCAGCGTGCGGCCTATCGGCTCGTCGAATCTATTACTTGGCCGGGAATTCACTATCGCCGCGACATCGGCTATCGCGCGATTGCCCGCGAAGAACGCGCCGGCTAAGAACCTAGTTTAGTCGCGGACGTCGACCTCGAAGCTCACCTTGACGATACCCTCGCCCGTTTCGAACTCGTGCTCGAGGCCTTCTTTGCTCGGAAGCCGTTCCGAGAAAGCTTGCAATTCTCCCTTCGGGATGGTGATCCAAATGCCGGTCGGATCGCTTTCGAGCAACCAACCGCCGATCGCGCCCGGCCAGACGCTCGCACGAAACACGTGATTGCGCGGCAGCGACACTTCGAGCGTCACGGCTCGGCCGGTCAACAGCCGATCCAACTCTGCACGCTGCACCCGGCAACGTATGGCGTTGTGCGAGAGCTTGATGTTCATCCGCGCATTCAATCGATAGCCGCTTCCAGTATGCAGTAGCGGCTCAGTCGTCATCGACGATGATGACGGCCGCATGCGCCCGCCCGCCGATTGCGACTCCTTCGTCGAGCGCCTCGATCTCGACCAAGAACAGCTCGGTATTCTCCGGAACGGCATCGACCACGAGCGGGATCGCAATCGTTGCGTTTCTAGCTCCCGGCGGAATGACGTCGACACCGGGACCGATCGCGGCGTAATCCGCCCCCGCCTCCGCCGAATTCGATCGTAAGACCCACCGGAAACGCACGGGGTTGCGAGTCGAGCCCTGGCGCCGAATCGTGAGCCGCACCATGCCCTCGTCTTCGGTTGCGACATACGTGTCCTTGTCGAACTCGATCGTCGGCGGCACGCTCGCGATTGCCGGTTCCGTCGCCCGCGGCTCTTCAGAGGCCGCCCGCTGCGGCGGCGTTGCACTCTCATCAGCCGACGGTTCCGCCGTTGCGGCGACGATTTCGCCCGTCGAAGGAATCGCAGGTGCAGGATCGGCAATCGGCTTCGGGGGCTCTGGCGACGACGAAGCACCTGTCTCGGCAGGCGGCGGTTGAGTTGGCAACGTATCCGTCGATGGCTCGGACGGCGAAGGCATGGATTCGGTCGCCGCCGGAACCGGGCTCGCGCGTTCGGCTTCGATGAAACGCGGCCATTGCCACCAAGCAATCGCGCCGGCAGCCACGATGAAAAACGTCATCAAGAGCGCGCCCTTGCCGCGTCCGAAGGGGTTGTCGAGCGAGGTCGTCGCGGTGGGCACTCCCGTGACTCGACTGCTCTCTCTCACTCCGAGCGCGTCCAAGAGCTGCTCGACGTCGATGCGCCGCTCCTCGCGATTCCACTTCAGTGCGAGCTCGAGCGCTTGCCATTGACGGTGATTGAGCGCGGCGATTTTCTGCGGTGGACGTCCGTGCGCGCGTGCCAGCGGCGCCGAACGCCCGCCATACGGATGACGACCCGACAAGACCTCATAGGCGATGCACGCGAGGCTGTAGACGTCGTCGCGCGGGTGCGGCTCTTCTCCGCCAACCCGCTCGATGCTGGCGTAAGCAGCGGTCTCGCCCGCGTCTCCGTCGACTCTAGGCTCACCGCTCACCCATTGATCCAAGCGATGTGAGCGTGCAAACCCGAAACCGATCACCTTCACGTCCCCATGCGTCGTCAACAGGATCGATGCCGGTTTGAGGTCGCCATGCGCAATCTCGAGCCGATGTGCGTGCATCAGCGCCGCCCCGACTGTACTCAACACTGCATGAGCACGCTCGCGCGAGAGCGGCTTTCCAGCGAGACGGCGCAGCACATCGCTCAACGATTCGCCCTCGATCAGCTCCATGACCGCGAAATACACGTCCTCGTGCCGGTCGAGATCGAACACGCTTGCGATGTTCGGATGCGAGAGCGACTGCGCTTCGTAGGCCTGGCGTTCGAGCGCGGCAATGGCTGCTTCTCGATCGTTTTGAGGCAGCTCGAACACGCGGATGGCTACATAGCAACGCGGCGCGGGAAGATGGCTGCGATGCCGGTCGAACGCCTGATAGACCGTGCCCGTGCGGTCGCGACGAATTACCTCCATGAGCTCATAGCGATCGCGCAGAACCGATCCGGGTCCCACGCGCGCGCGAGAGGCGGCGCTCGTTTCGCGCACCGCAGTCGCCGCAGCCCTACGCTCGGTCCCAAGCGGCGGCCTGGTTACGGGGTCTAAGGCGCGCGTCACCGGGTCCGGAACCGGTGCTTCATCGGTATCCGGCTCGGCCTGAGCGGCTCGTTCGGCCTGCAACTTCCTCCAGCGCGTGCCTGTGGTGTCGACCGACGATTCGCCTTCTCGCGGCTCCTCCGTTTGTGTAGCCACCCCGAAGACGAGCTGCGCGATTTCAGCCTTCAAGGCCCGGACGACACCGACGTCGACGCGTCCGCGCCGCTGATACTGATCCAGCAGCGCGAGCGCATCCCACGGCGCCTCCGGGTTGCTGCGGCAAACCTCCAGGAATTGCTCGTGCATCTTGCTGCGGTCGCAACGGCCGGCGATGTAGTCCTCCAGCCAAGAAGCCAGCAGCCCGCGCGAGTCTTCTGTGCTTGCAGCTCCGTTGTCGATCGACGCACTCATTTGTGTGAAGGGAGTTTAGTCCTCGGCCTTCCCGACTGGGTACCTGTCGCAGCACCGAGCCGCCGTGCCGCAGCAAGGCGAGCGCCCGCTGACATCCGGCAGCCGGTGTCCCGTATCAGGTCTTAACGCCTGACTTACCGGTCAGAGCTGCCTGTCGGAAATAGGAGACCTCGAGAGAAGAGCCCGGAACGGGCCTCGAGCACTCAAACTCCACGGCAGCACGGCGAGTTCCGCATCCAGACACGACCCGTGCGGATCGAAATCCTTGCACGGAACGTAACTTAGCGTTGCAGTTGCTCGCGCAACCTATCCTCATCGAGCGCGCCGCACCATTTGGCAACGACGAGCGTTGCAACTCCATTGCCGATGAGGTTCGTCAGCGCGCGCGCTTCCGACATAAATCTGTCGATGCCCAGAATCAACGCTAATGCCGTCACTGGCAATGTACCAAGGGCCGACAAGGTCGCTGCAAGCACGATGAAGCCGCTGCCTGTGACCCCTGCAGCGCCTTTGGAGGTCAGGAGCAACACGCCCAAGAGCGTGAGCTGATCCAGCAAGGTCATCGGCGTATTCGTGGCCTGGGCGATGAAGACGGCAGCCATCGTCAAGTAAATGGACGTGCCGTCCAAATTGAACGAATAACCCGTCGGGATCACGAGGCCGACGACCGATTTCGCCGCGCCTGCCGTCTCCATCTTCGACATCATGCGCGGCAGCACCGATTCCGAAGACGAAGTACCGAGCACGATGAGCAGCTCATCCTTGATGAAACGAATGAAGCGGGTGATGGAAAATCCGTGCACGCGCGCGATCGCGCCGAGCACGACGAAGATGAACAAGAGGCACGTGGCGTAGAAGCAGATCATCAGCCACGCGAGATCCTGCAGTTTCCCGATACCGTAATTGCCGATCGTGAAGGCCATCGCGCCGAAGGCGCCGATCGGCGCCACGTACATGATCATTCCGATGATGCGGAACAGCACATTGGAAATGCCGTCGATGAAATCGTAGATCGGACGCCCGCGCGGACCGGCAGCGTGCAGGGCGAATCCGAACAGCAGAGCGATGAGGAGCACTTGCAGGATCTCGCCGCTGGCGAATGCATCTACGAACGTGCTCGGTATCACGTGCAGGAAGAAATCGACGACGCTTTGTTGCTCGGCCGCCTGTGCATAGCCCTGGATCTTCGATGCATCGAGCGTCGACACATCGATGTTCATGCCGGCGCCCGGTTCGATGACGTTGACGATGACGAGTCCGATGATCAGCGCCAACGTGCTGACGATCTCGAAGTAAAGCAACGCGTACACGCCCGTGCGTCCCACGGCCTTCATGTTTTCCATGCCGGCGATGCCGGTGACGACCGTGCAGAAGATGACGGGCGCGATCATCATCTTGATGAGCTTGATGAAGCCGTCGCCGAGCGGCTTCATCTTGGCGCCGATCTCAGGAAAGAAGTGTCCGAGGAGAACACCGATGATGATGGCGCAGATGACTTGGAAATAGAGCGAACGATAGATCGGCGTGCGCTGCGGCTGCTCTTGCTGCATTGGCTGTTCGTTGCGTGCGTAGAGGTCCCTTCGCCCTGCCCGACGAGCGTGAGCGATCAGGGTCCGTCGTTGTCAGCGAGCTCGAAGCGGAGCTGCCGCCGCACCCGGCTGTCACGGCAGACTCGAACGGAGCTTGTTTTCAGTGGGATCTCCCCGCTCGAAGCATAACCGACAGCGCTCGCCGCACGCGGGGCCGGCATGGCGATTCACCCGGCAGGGACGAAAAGAATCGAAAAGCTCAGGGAGTCGACGCCTAAGGGATCGCCTCAAGCAACGGCTGGTGAGGCGAGGCGTGCGCTCGCGGCAGTGCCGGGCGTTCCAGTAACCCAAATCCGGCCTTCGCGAGCATCGAGGCGAACGATGAGCCCCAACTCGCATTGCAGCTCCTTGCATTCGACAGGCAACCGCCCGTCCGCAAAGTAGGCTTTGACCAGGTCGAGCACGGTGGCGGCCGGGTCGCGCATCTCCGGTTGCGGCGGCAGATGGGCAAAAATGCTGACGCGCCAGCTCTGTTTACGGGCGCCGAGACTGCGCAGCTCCTTGCAGAACCGATCCATGAGCAAGAGATCGGAGCTCAGCGTGTTGTCGGTCAGATCGAGCGGCTGGTCCTCGTTCGTCGCGACGTAACGAAGGTGGAGCATGCCGCCGGCGCCTTGAGTGTCGTCGTGGACGCACACTGCGAGCGCGGCACGCAGCTCGCAAACGAGCAACTTGGACTCGCGCGAAACGCGGAATGTGTCCGCTGCAACCAACAGTTCCTGGGCCGATTCAGGCATAGCTTCCAGGATGATGCTGATGTTCGCGACCCCGAGGTGTGCAGTGGATCACGGAATCGGCTGCCGCTCGTCGGCTCCTTGCGGAAGCTCTTACGGTTCCGGCATGGGCGCGACTTTTCGTGCCCCGCCAAAGCTCAGCATCGACGTGGCAATGAACACTTCGCGCAAGAAGTACACGAGTGACACCGCAAGACTGAACAGTGCGGCGACGAACGCAACGGAAATCGGCGATGCCAGATCGAGACGCAAGGACGAGCTCACGAACAATGCGGCGACGACGAGCGACACGAGGAGCCCGCTCAGGACGCACAATGCAATCGCGCGATTGATGAACGTTGCACGGCGCGAGAGGACTTTCAGGCGCGCCTGCAGCTCACGCGCAGTTTCCTGATCCGCATTGACGAGCCGCTCCTCCATGAGCCGCGCGCGATCGATGATGCGCCCGATGCGATTGGCGAGCACGTTCAGAATCGCACCCACGCCCGTGAGCAGGAACACCGGAGCGACGGCCAGTTGGATGACTTGGGCGAGGCTGGTGATGTGGGTGTCCATGCGGAGGCTACAGGCTACAGCAAACGGCTTGGGGCTCGGGGCGTGGGGCGCGGAACCAGGGCGCTGAGATCCGTCCGAACGAAGTGAATGCGCATCCCCATCGCAAACCCAAATCCCAAGCCAAGAACGTCGCGCACGCGCGCTCTACCTTCAGCCTACAGTCTACAGTCTACAGCCTCACGTAGCGCGTCACTCCCGAATCGTCGATCTCCCTCTTTAGCCGACCGGCATGAGCGAGATACTCGAGGTGCGCGAGCGCTTCGGCCATGGCGAGAAAGAGATGCATTCCGTGCAGCGAACGCCGGAACATCGTGGGAAGCACTTCCAACGCGGTTTTCGGTTCGCGGCACGCAAGCTCGACCGCTTCGAGCTGCCTGAGATGGTGGGCGCGCAAATCTTCGATTCGCGCCAACAGGCCACGAAACGGAAAACCATGCGAGGGCAGCACGACCGTCTCGCTCGAGAGCGTATACAAGCGATCCAGCGATGCGAGATAGGATCCGAGCGGGTTCGGGTCTGCGTTGCGCCAGGTGAAGCCGATGTTGGACGAGATCGTCGGTAGCACCTGGTCGCCGCTGATCAAGATTCGTGCAGCCGCATTGTGCAGGCAGAGATGACCCTCGGCGTGACCGTTCGTTTCCAATGCAGTCCAACTGCCCGCACCGAAACCCACGATCTGACTGTCAGCGACGTTCGATTCGACATCCGGCAAACCGCTCGTCATGCGCGCGAAACGCGCCGGAGTCACACCTGTAAGCAAGCCCCGATCCGCCAGCCCGTGCGAACGAAAGAATGCTTCGGCATCCGCTGTTACGGTCGCAGGATCGGTGAACAGAAACATACGGATCTGCGCGTGCGTACGCTCCGACATCCACACCGGCACGTCGTAGCGTTGCTGCAGCCATTTCGCGAGGCCGAAATGATCCGGATGAACATGCGTGACGAATACGCCGCGAAGCGGTCGATCGCTCAGAGCTCGAGCTTCGAGCGCTTGCCAGGCTTCCTCGGCAACAGGCGCAGCCATCCCGGTATCCACGGCGACGCAGCCGTCCTGGTGGTCGATGAGCCATACGTTAATGTGGTCCAGGTCGATCGGCAGCGGGATGCGGCACCAGCGCACGCCCGGAGCGATCGGCACAGCCTCTCCGATCGCAGGAGGTTTGGAGCTCAAGAATTCCAAGCGGCTGGGCTCGGAAAGAAGCGCCTGGCCCTCGGCAGTAACGTTGTCGGATGAGCTTGTGCTGGAAGTCATATAGAGGATCGACGTGCGGGACGAGCGGAGAGACGGCTCGTGCCTCGCTCATCACCTGTTCACGTATGATGCGCTCACGTCAGCAAAAGGTGAAATCCGCCATGCGTTTTTGCGACTGTCGTCTTGCAGTTTGGTTGTTGTGCCTTGCGAGCTCTGCGGCTCTTGCGGCGACATCGACGACGGAGCGCCGCATCGTAAGCCACGT
>DATCLP010000083.1:0-2006 GCA_036563855.1 Steroidobacteraceae bacterium
GCCCAAATGTCGTCGATCGCAGAGTGCTTTGCCGGTCGCGTGCCGCTCGTCCACAACATGGTCGAAGGCGGCGCCACACCGATTCGTGTCGCCGACCAGTTGGCAAGATACGGAATCAGGATCGCACTCTATCCGGCCTTCCTCGTGCATTTCTTCGCTCACCAGGCGCCGGCGATGCTGGAACGGCTCGCCCGGGAAGGCGGCAGCGACGGCATGCGCGAAATGCTCTGCGACTTGAACGACATGAACACGCTACTCGGTGCTCCTGAACTGCTGGAGCGCGCTGCTCGATACGGCGGCGAGTCGCCCGTGGACTCGGACGCAGGAAGGCATCGAGCACGTACCTATCGTTAGCCACATTGCACATCGTCGAGAAACCCGCCTTGGCACTAGACATTCGCAGACTGACCCACTTCGTTGCCGCGGCCGAACATGGCAACATCAATCGCGCTGCGGAGAGCCAGCACATCACGCAGTCTGCCTTGACGCGCAGTATCCAAGTGCTCGAAGACGAGCTCGGTGCGAAGCTCTTCGAGCGCACCCCTCGTGGAGTCACGCTCACCGCCGTCGGTCGACGCCTGTTCGACCACGCGCGACGGATCATAAACACGGCAGCGATCGCCAAGGCCGACATGGCTGCGCTCATCACCGGCGCCGGGGGCGAAATTCGAATCGGAGTCGCCCCGCAACTCGCCACGCCTGATCTGATGAAACTCCTATTCGGGCTGCCGCGGACGATGCCGATGCTGTCCGTAACCATCACCGAAATGTTCTACGACTCGTTGATTCATCTGCTGCGACTCGGCGAGCTCGATCTTGCGATCGCCAACATGCCGGAAACATCCGATCAGTCCGATTTGAACGTGGAAGTGCTCGCGGAGATCCCGTCGCGCATGTCCATCGTCATGCGCAAGAACCATCCTCTGGCCTCGCTACCCAAGATCCCGCCTGAGAAACTTCAGCAAGCAAACTGGGTGGCGGCGAGCCAGCACCACTATCTGCAGACGCTCGCGAAGTATTTCACGGACAGGCACATGGCGCCGCCGCGCTACCGCTTGTACGCGAACACCATGAACGTGCTGCTGAGAGCGATCCTGCAAGAGGATTTTCTGGCGCTGCTTCCCGAAGAGACGATCGCTCATGAATTCCCGCCGGACTCGATCGTCGTTGTGCCGAACTCCGCCCAGCTCACGAAGCGTCGCATCGGGCTCATCTACACACCCAACGCCATACGGTCCGCCGCCTTCCTGCGACTCAGCAACAGCGTTACCGAGCACTACAAGAAGACACTGCCTTCGACGTTTCGGCCCTCGAAACACTGAGGGTGCGCATTCAGCTCGACGCGGCTCGTACCTGCTCTTCGTCCCTCCGGTGCGTTTTCGAGAGCGAGATCCCATGCATGCTCGCCTTGTTGCGCACGGCAGACACTGAACGGCGCAACCTTCTGGCAATCGCCTCCGGATCGAAGCCGGATTGCGCCAGAGCTCTCAGCATCCGGATATCCTCCATGGACCAGGAAGCGTTCGCGCTCGGTAAGAAGATCCTTCGTGTCATCATCGCAATATCGTCACAACAACTGAACGTCTCCGAGAAAGTCGGCCCGCAAGCAGCTCGAAGCGAAACGGTCTGCCCCTGCGCAGTCACGTTTCGGCGTATGCATCCGCGCCGAATCGCCGCCGCTTATAAGCCGCGACCTTCTCGCTCAAGCTCAGCAGAAAGTCGAGCTCGTCCAAACCGTTCAGTAGGCAGTAGCGTGCGAACGCTTCGATGGGAAACGACACTCGCTCACCTGTAGGCATCCGAAGCGTCGTGCTCTCGAGATCGATCTCGATCTCTGCACCTGGATTCGCCAATAGCCGATTGTTCGTAGCTTCGTCGACGACAACCGGCAGCACCCCGTTCTTCAGGCAATTGTTGCGAAAGATGTCGGCGATCTGCGTGCTGACCACAGCGCGAAAGCCGTAGTCGCGCAGCGCCCACGGCGCGTGCTCGCGCGAGGAGCCGCA
>DATCLP010000084.1:0-9328 GCA_036563855.1 Steroidobacteraceae bacterium
ACCGTACAGATGGGCAGTGCGATCGGCGTCGGTCTCTCATGAAGGATTGGCAACCCACAGCCTCGATTGCAACGTTAGAAGTTCGCGCGACGATGTTGCGGGCCGCGCGCGAGTATTTCGCTGCGACGCGTGCGCTCGAAGTCGAAACGCCGACGCTGAGTGCAAACGCGGTGACGGATATCCACCTCGCCAGCGTGTCGGCGACGGTTTGCGGAAAACCTCGTTACCTGCACACCTCGCCCGAGTACGCAATGAAGCGTCTGCTCGCCGCCGGCTGCGGAGACATATGGCAGATCTGCCGTGTGTATCGGGACGGTGAGAGCGGACGCTGGCACAACCCGGAATTCACGCTGATCGAGTGGTATCGCGTAGGAATCGATCACCATGCCCTCATGTCGGATGTGGAGCGCCTCATCAGCACGATGCTGCCGCCATCCAAGTATTTCGATAGCGCCGAACGGCTCACGTATCGCGAGGCCGTGCAGCTCCATGCAGGCATCGATGCGTTCGACGATCCGATCCCTGTTCTGATCGCGCGTCTCGAAAGCGCCGGCATCGACGTGCCGCAAAGTATTCGCGGAGATCGCGACGCATGCCTAGATCTGATCATGAGCACGCTCGTCGGACCCCAGCTCGGCCGGGAGCGACTGACGTTCGTTTATGACTATCCGGCCTCTCAAGCAGCGCTCGCACGAATTCGCGGTCCTGTCGCTTCGAGATTCGAAGCGTTCCTGGACGGCATCGAGCTGGCGAACGGTTTCCACGAGCTAGGCTCCGCGAATGAGCAACGTGCGCGTTTTCTTGCCGACTTGGCGGAACGCGAGCGCCGAGGTCTGCCAACCGTACCGATCGACGAGCGCTTTCTCGCCGCGCTCGAACATGGCCTGCCCGACTGCGCCGGCGTCGCATTGGGCTTCGATCGCCTCGTCATGTGCGCAATCGGCGCACACCACATCGACGAGGTGATTGCGTTTCCGTTCGCGCGCGCGTAGCGGCGCGCGAAGGCTGTACTGAAGGCCGAAGACTGAAGGTGGGAAACTCCCTTTTGCCAGAGCCCAAAGCCCATGCTGTAGCCCGTCGCCTGTAGCCTGTAACCTAGCCCGTCATGTTCTCCTCCACCCTCGACCACACTCTCCCAAAGCCGGAGCTGTACTCGCAGCTTGCGACGTCGTTGCAGGCGCTCGTCGCCGACGAGCGCGACGCGATCGCCAATTTGGCAAACGCATCCGCACTGCTCTTCGAGTCGCTACCGGATCTGAATTGGGCGGGCTTCTATCTATTGAAGGATGGCGAGCTGGTCGTCGGGCCGTTCCAGGGTCGACCAGCGTGCGTGCGGATCGCACTCGGCAAGGGGGTTTGCGGTACGGCGGCTCAGCAGCGCAAGTCGATCGTCGTCCCTAACGTGCACGAATTCGAAGGTCACATCGCGTGCGACAGCGCTTCGAATTCCGAGATCGTCGTGCCGATGATTCGCGATGGCTTGCTGCTCGGCGTGTTGGATATCGACAGCCCGAAGTTCGCGCGATTCGACGATGAGGATCGCGACGGTCTGGAACAGTTCGTCACGACTCTCATTCGGTATGGTTTGGGCGAGCTGAAACCGCTCTAGGCGCAACTGCGCGAGTCAGACGCAAAGGCCGTCAGAAATCGGATCAACCGTCCGTGGGCGGTTTGCCGCGCGCGATGTATTCGCCGGTGCGCGTATCGACGCGAATGTACTCCCCCTCGTTGATGAAGAGCGGAACGCGAACGACTGCGCCCGTTTCGAGCTTGGCGGGCTTGGAGCCGCCCGTTGCAGTATCGCCGCGCACGCCAGGGTCGGTTTCGACGACCTTGAGCTCGATGTGCGCCGGCGGCGTAACGTTGAGCGGCACGCCATTCCACAGCATGACCGTGCAGTTCATGCCGTCCTTCAGCCAGATCGCATTGTCGCCGAGCGCTTCCTTGCCCGCCGTGTACTGCTCGAACGTATCCGGCACCATGAAATGCCAGAATTCCCCGTCGGTGTAGAGATACTGCATCTCGGTCTCGAGGACGTCCGCCGCCTCGACGCTGTCACCTGACTTGAACGTCCGCTCGATGACGCGGCCCGTCTTGAGATTGCGGACCTTCACACGATTGAACGCTTGGCCCTTGCCGGGCTTAACCATCTCGTTTTCGAGGATCACGTACGGGTCGTTCTCGAGAATGATCTTGAGACCCGACTTGAACTCGTTCGTGGAATAACTGGCCATTTAGCACCGTCGTCCGATCTGGGAGAATGAAAATGCCGTTGCGGGACCCCTCCTCGCTCAGAGTCCGGCCAACGCATATCGCCGCGAGGCGCGGCGACAAAGGGCGCAGATGATAGCCGCAAGCTCCAAATCAGACCAGACGCAACGCCGAGGCGAGCTCGGTGTCCTGCCGAAGTGGCAGCAGCTCCTGGCGGATGCCATCAAGGATCCGCACGAGCTGTGCCGCGAGCTCGAGCTCGATGAGGCGACCCTTGCTGGGGCGCTCGCCGCTGCACGGGATTTTCCTTTGCGCGTGCCGCGCTCATTTGTCGCGAAGATGCGCCGCGGCGATCCGCGAGATCCCTTGCTGCTACAAGTCCTACCGACCTTGGCGGAGCTGAATCCTGCCGACGGCTTCATTCGCGATCCCGTCGGCGATCTCGACAGCCGGGCGACTCGGGGGCTGCTGCACAAATACTCGGGACGCGCGCTGCTCGTCGCGACCGGCGCGTGTGCGGTGCATTGCCGCTATTGTTTCCGGCGACATTTCCCCTATGACGAAGAATCGGCGCTCTTCGACAACTGGCGCAACGTGCTCGAACACCTACAAGCCGATACCAGCATTTCCGAAGTGATCCTGAGCGGCGGCGATCCGCTGAGCCTCAGCGACCGGCGGCTGCGAGATCTGGTCGAACGCGTGCAGGCGATTCCGCACGTGCGGCGTCTGCGCATCCACACCCGCTATCCGATCGTACTGCCCGAACGCGTGGATTCCGCTTTCGTCGCCTGGTTGGCGGACGTATCTCTGCAGAAGGTCGTCGTCATCCACGCAAACCATCCTCGAGAGCTCGACGACGCTGTGCAGAAGGCATTGAACGACCTCAGGAAGGCGGGCGTCACTCTATTGAATCAATCCGTGCTCCTCGCTGGCGTCAACGATGACGCGACCACTCTGGCGGAGCTGAGCGAACGACTCTTCGCCTGCGGCGTGCTGCCTTACTACCTCCACCTGCTCGACCGCGTTGCCGGCGCTGCCCATTTCGAGGTACCGGAATGTCGGGCCAGTGCGCTCCATGCCGAACTGATGGCCAAACTACCGGGTTATCTGATACCTCGCCTCGTCAGAGAGGTCCCCGGTGCGGCCTCCAAGACGCCGATCACATCTACAGGCACGTCCGTGAGCACATCCGTGAGCTAGCCGACACGCACTCGGCCGGCACTTGTTGTAGGCTCGATCATTGTTGTCATCGAACTTGCTACCACCAGGAGATTCGCTTGGCCGAGCAAGCCGCCATACCCATGATCGTCCTGACCCGCCATCAGGACAACGTGGAAGCGATCAATAGCACTTTGCGAAACGCCGGCCAGGCCGTTCGCTGCGCCTGGGTCCGCGAGCTCACGGACTTACCCGAAGCGCTGCAGGGCTCCGATGCATACATGTTGATCGCGTTCGTCGGTCCGGATCCCGCGGACACGACCAAGGTCATGCAGGTCTGCGGCCAAGCCAGGGCAGACATTCCGGTCATCATTGCACGCGAACAAGTCGATGAGGACATCATCGCGGCGGCCATGCAGCAAGGGGCGCGCGACGTCGTGACACTGAAGACGCCCGCTCGCTTGCGCGCCGTCGTCGCTCGCGAGGTCGAAGCCTGTCGCCAAGCACGCACGCTCAACAGCACGCTCAGCTCGGCTCGCGAGTATCGCAAGCAGCTCAAATCGTTCATGGCGGGTTCCGCAGATGCGATTGCGTTCGTGCAGGAAGGTATCGTCGTCGACGCGAATCCCGCCTGGCTCGAGTTGTTCGGCTACGCCGATTCGGAAGCCATCGTCGGAACGCCGCTGATGGACGCCTTCGATCTCGAAGCGCACTCGGCGCTGAAGGGGGCATTGGTCGCCTGCTTGCAAGGCAAATGGAACGACCTGCCGTTGCGCGCCAGCGCGCGACTCGCGGACGGCAATTCGGTACAGCTCGAAATGCAGCTCTCGCGGTCCGAATTCGACGGCGATCCGGCAGTCAAGCTCTGCATTCCCGCAGCGAAGAAGCGCGACGGCGAACCGCTCGCCAATCAATTGACGGAAGCGCTTCAGTACGATGCTGCAACAGGTGCCCTGCAACGCCGCTTCTTCGTCGAGCAGCTGCAACAGCGCTTGGCGCAGCCGATCAAGGCGGGCATCCGACAGATCATCGCGATCGAACCGGACAAGTTGAACTCGATTTTCGATGAGCTCGGACCCTTGCTCGTCGAGGACTTTATCGGCCAGTTCGCCGGCCTCATCAGCGAAACCAAGCTACCCGAGGATCTGTTCGGCCGCTTCGGCGACGGCACTTTCGTGATCCTGGTCGAACGCGGCACGGTCCGCGACATCGAGGTTTGGTGCACCAATCTCCTGCGCAAGATCGCCCAGCAGGTATTCAGGGTTGGCGACAAGCAAATCTCTTGCACGTGCAGCATCGGCATCGGGGCGATCGATCCGCGCGCACCCAACGCCGCAGTCTCCATGAGCGATGCGTTGACGGCACGGCGCGACGCCCAGGCCGCAGGCGGCAATCGGCTCTGCATCATCGATCACCGCGACGAAGACACGAAGCGCCAGGCAGCCGACGAAATCTGGATCCGCTACATCAAGTCGGCGCTCATGGAGAACCGCTTCCGCCTGATGCAGCAACCGATTGCGAGCCTGCTGGGCGAAGAACGCAGCATGTTCGACGTGCTCGTACGCATGATCGACGAGCAAGGTCAGGAAGTGCTGCCTGCCGAGTTCCTGCCGGTCGCAGAGCGCAACGATTTGATGAAGCACATCGACCGCTGGATCGTCGCAGCTGCAATGTCGTTTTGCGCAAGCCGGCCCGTCGAACAGCTCTTCGTTCGTCTGTCGCGCGATTCCGTTCGCGACAAATCGCTCCTGCCGTGGCTCAACAATCAGCTCAAGGTGACGCGTATCGAACCGCAGAGAATCGCGTTCTCCGTGAGCGAGCAGGTGGCAACGGAACATCTCTCGGACACGGCCGAGCTCGCAACCGCGCTACGCAAGGTAGGCTTCCACTTCGCGCTGGAACATTTCGGCACAGGGCGCGACCCGAAACGGTTGCTCGACACTCTGCCCGTCAACTACATCAAGGTGGACGGCACGTTGATGCAGGGGTTGTCGATCGACCCGACGCTTCAGCAGCGCGTGCGCGAGCTCGTCGATCAGGCGAAGGCGAAGAAGGTCGGAACGATTGCCGAGCGCGTGCAGGATGCGAACACGATGGCCGTGCTGTGGCAGCTCGGCATCGAGTTCATCCAGGGTTACTTCGTCAACGAACCGGAAGAAGTCGTGATGGGCTGAGGTCGCACCTCAAGCCGATTCCACATCCAGACGATCCACCTTGCGCCAACCTCGCGGCAGCACGGCGCCGCGTTGCGCTCGCTCGCCGCGATACTCTTGAAGATCCGCGAACTTGATCGTCATCTTGCGCTCGCCCGAGCGCACGATCAGATTTTGATTCGGCGCGACGACGGCGATCGCCGCCAAATATTCCTCGCGGCTTTCGACTTTCTTGGACGACAGACCGAAGATCTTGTTGCCCTTGCCGCGCGGCAATTCCGGCAGATCCTTCACCGGAAACGCCAGCATCTTGCCTTCCGTGCTCACCGCACAAAGCAGCGCTTCATCGGACGCGGGCACGGGACATGGCCGCAACACGCCCGATTTCTCCGGCACCTTCAGCACGGCTTTGCCGGATTTGTTGCGCGAATACAGATCTTCGAGCTTCACGACGAAGCCGTAACCGGCATCCGAAGCGACAACCCAACGATCCTGCGGCTCGCCGATCATGACGCCGGCGAACGTCGCACCATCCGGCGGATCGATACGACCCGACAGCGGCTCGCCCTGCCCGCGCGCTGACGGCAGCGTGTGGGCAGGCAAGCTATACGTACGTCCCGTGCTATCGAGAAACACCGCGAGTTGCGTGCTTCGGCCGCGCGCCGCGGACTGGAACGAATCGCCGGTCTTGTACGAAAGCGCTTCGGGATCGACATCGTGACCCTTGGCGGCTCGCACCCAGCCGCGCTCGGACAGCACAACCGTCACCGGCTCGCTGGCAACGAGCTCCGTCTCATCGAGCGCTTGTGCGGCTGCGCGCTCGACGATCCGACTGCGGCGCGCATCGCCATAGTTCTCTGCATCGGCGAGCAGCTCTTCTTTCAGGAGCTTCTTGAGCCGTGCCTTGCTGCCGAGAATCTTCTCGAGCTCGGCGCGCTCTTCCGACAGCTCCTTCTGCTCGCCGCGGATCTTCATCTCCTCGAGCTTCGCCAAGTGTCGCAGCTTCGTCTCGAGAATCGCCTCGGCCTGGGCGTCGGTGAGCTTGAAACGCTTCATCAAGACGGGTTTCGGCTCGTCCTCGCGCCGGATGATCTTGATGACCTCATCGAGATTGAGATAGGCGACGAGCAAACCGTCGAGAATGTGCAGACGCGCCTCTACCTTTTCGAGTCGCCATTTCAGACGCTTGGTGACGGTGTCGACGCGGAACTTGAGCCACTCTTCCAAGAGTGACTTCAAGTTCATCACCTTCGGCCGGCCGTCGAGCGCGATGATGTTGAGGTTCACGCGGTACGTGCGCTCGAGATCCGTCGTCGCGAACAAGTGCGCCATGAGCTGCTCGGTATCGACGCGATTCGACCGCGGCACGATCACGATGCGAGTCGGGTGCTCATGGTCGGACTCGTCGCGGATGTCTTCCACCATCGGCAGCTTCTTCGCCTGCATCTGCGCGGCGATCTGCTCCTGCACCTTCGCGCCGGATACCTGATACGGCAGCTGCGTGATGACGATGTCGCCGTCCTCGATCTCGTAAACGGCGCGTGCCCGAATCGTCCCGCTACCGGTTTGGTAGATCTGCTTGATCTCGGATTTCGGCGAGATGATCTCTCCGCCGGTCGGGAAGTCCGGTCCTTTGACGTGCTTGCACAGCTCGCTGACCGTCGCGTCCGGATCGTCGAGCAAGTGCACGCACGCGGAGACGACTTCGCGCAGGTTGTGCGGCGGAATATCGGTCGCCATACCGACCGCAATGCCCGTCGCGCCGTTGAGCAACACGTTCGGAACGCGCGCTGGCAGGATCACCGGCTCTTCCAACGTGCCGTCGAAGTTCGGCACCCATTCCGTCGTGCCCTGCCCGAGCTCGGACAGCAAAAGAGACGCGTACCTGGTAAGGCGCGACTCCGTGTAGCGCATCGCTGCGAACGACTTCGGGTCGTCCGGCGAGCCGAAATTGCCTTGACCGTCGACGAGCGGATAGCGATAGGAGAACGGCTGCGCCATGAGCACCATCGCCTCATAGCAAGCCGCATCGCCGTGCGGATGGAACTTACCGATGACGTCGCCGACCGTGCGCGCGGACTTCTTGTATTTCGCGGTCGCGGACAAGCCGAGCTCGCTCATCGCGTAGATGATGCGGCGTTGGACTGGCTTCAATCCGTCGCCGATGTGCGGCAATGCACGGTCGAGAATGACGTACATCGAATAGTCGAGATACGCCTTCTCCGTGAACGTCTTCAGCGGGAGACGTTCGATGCCTTCGAAATTCAGTGAAGGTTGGCTGGGCATTCTCTTAAGACTCTAGGCTGTAGACCGTAGGCTCTAGGCTGGCGAAAGCTGTCTTCAGGGGTATGCGCGTCATGGCAAATGCACCACGATGCGTCTGACCTCTTAACGACAGCCTACAGCCTGATCAAACTTGCACATCCGCCAGATTCCCCTTCGTTTCCAGCCAGACGCGGCGGTCGGCCGCGCGCTTCTTGGCAAGCAACATGTCGAGCATCTGGTCGGCTTGATCCTTCGGATCGACTGTGAGCTGCACGAGCCGGCGCGTTTCGGGTGCCATCGTCGTCTCGCGCAATTGCATCGCGCTCATCTCGCCGAGACCTTTGAAGCGAGTCACGACCGGCTTCGCACGCGGATTCTCTGCAGCGACGCGATCGAGAATGCCAGCCCGCTCTGCATCGTCGAGCGCGTAATACACCTGCTTGCCGACATCGATGCGGTACAGCGGCGGCATCGCCACGTAAACGTGGCCGTTGAGCACGAGCGGCCGGAAGTGGCGCAGGAACAGCGCACACAAGAGCGTCGCGATGTGCTGCCCGTCGGAGTCGGCGTCGGCAAGGATGCAGATCTTGTGATAGCGCAAACCCTTCAAATCGTTGGAGCCGGGATCGACGCCGATCGCGATCGAGATGTGGTGCACTTCCTGCGATTGCAAGATGTCCGCAGCGTCGACCTCCCACGTGTTGAGGATCTTGCCGCGCAACGGCATGACGGCCTGGAACTCGCGATCGCGCGCCTGTTTCGCCGAACCGCCGGCCGAATCGCCCTCCACGAGGAACAGCTCGCTGCGTTCGGGATCGCCCGAAGTGCAATCCGCGAGCTTGCCCGGTAGAGCCGGTCCACTGACCACACGCTTGCGAGCGACCGATTTCGACGCCTTGAGGCGCGTCTGCGCACGACTGATGGCGATCTGCGCAATGCGTTCGCCGGCGTCGGGATGCTGGTTGAGCCAAAGCGCGAACTGATCCTTGACGACGCCGGAGACGAAGGCGGCCGTTTCGCGCGAGGTCAGGCGCTCTTTGGTTTGTCCCGCGAACTGCGCCTCTTTCATCTTCACCGAGAGCACGTAGCTCACATCGTCCCAAACGTCCTCGGGCGCAAGCTTCAAGCCCTTCGGCAGCAGATTGCGAAACTCGCAGAACTCGCGAATCGCATCCGTAAGGCCGAGTCGCAAACCGTTCACGTGCGTACCGCCTTGCGGCGTCGGGATCAGATTGACGTAGCTCTCCTCGACCTTTTGTCCTTCGTCGATGCGCCAAGCGACCGCCCAGTCGGCTGCTTCGTTCTCGCCTTCGATCGAACCGACGAACAACTCAGGCGGCAGCCACTCGCCCTGCCCGAGCGCCTCGCGCAGGTATTCGCTCAGCCCGCCGGTGTAGAGCCACTCCTCTTTCTCGTTCGTCCCCTCGACCCGAAACGTGATGCGCAAGCCCGGGCAGAGCACGGCCTTGGCGCGCAGCACGTGCTTGAGCTTGGGAACGGAGAACGTCGGCGATTCGAAGTATTGCGGATCGGGCCAGAAT
>DATCLP010000085.1:0-3725 GCA_036563855.1 Steroidobacteraceae bacterium
AGATTGTCCACTACGACTTGCTCGCGCTGCCCGACGATCGCGGGTTCTTTCCGAATTACGATTCCATTTTCATCTGCCGGGCGAGCGTGGCGGACGACGTCAAGCAGACGTTGCAAGTTCTGGAGGACAGCATCGATGCGCAGACGATGGCGGCGCTGAATGCGCAGGCAAAGCTCGATCGTTTGGACGAGCGTTACATAGCGCAGCGATTCGCGGCGGAGCGCTTCAATGTCGTCACATCGGCAGGCCTCGACACGCGCATGTCGCGGATCTGGCAGCGCACGCGCGAGCATCTCGGCATGGTTGCCGTGTCGCTCATGGCGGCGATTCTGATCGCCGTCCCGCTCGGTATCGCGGCGTTTCGCAATCGAAACGTCGCGCGGGTGGCATTTGCGATTGCCGATGTCTTGCAAACCGTGCCTGCGCTCGCGCTGCTCGTGTTTCTAATTCCGTGGCTAGGCATCGGTTATGGACCGGCTATCGTCGCGCTCTTCTTATACAGCGTCTTGCCGATCCTCAGGAATACGCATGCGGGTCTGGCAGATATCGGCCGCGATTTGCGCGAGTCTGCAGAGGCGCTCGGACTGTCCGCCGCGGCACAATTGCGACACATCGAGCTACCCCTTGCGGCCCGCTCGATCATCGCAGGCATCAGGACGGCGGCGGTGATCAATATCGGCACTGCGACGCTCGGCGCTCTCATCGGTGCGGGCGGCTACGGCCAACCGATCCTCGCGGGCATCCGCTTGGACGATCTTGGATTGATTCTGGAAGGCGCGATTCCGGCAGCGCTGTTGGCGCTGTTGACTCAAGGGCTGTTCGGCGCTCTGGAACGACGTGTCGTGAAGGCCAAGTGATGCAGACCGATGATCAGTGCGGCGGCGCGGTCTGCAGCAACTCTTTTAGAAGCCTGCTCTTTGTGTATTTGCACTCTTGTCCGAGCTTGCGCATCAGCGTCTGCGCATCGACCGGCGCGCGCAGTTTCACATCGGTATTGTCGAAGTAGCAGTAGACGTCTCGCGCACGACGCGGCAAACGCGTTCCAGCGATCGTCATGCCGTCGCTGACCCCGCCTGCTTGCCAGGTGCGCAAGCGCTCCGCCCACCGATCGAGAGCTCGATCGCTGTAGCCGCTCTGATACAGCTTCTTGTCGCCATGTAAGCGCACGTAGACGAAATCCGCAGTGATGTCCATGGGCATCGGCCAACGTTTCGCGGTGTCCGCGATCACCAATGCAGCGTTGTGTGCGCGCAGGAGCCGCACGAAGTCGGGATCCAGAAAGCTTTCGTGCCGGATCTCGAACGCATGCCGAATCGGCCGTACTGCGTCGATCGCGAGGCGCGCACGGCCTCGCATGCGCCGCAGGTCCCGTCCGCGCGCGAGAGACAAAGCCGCGGCAGTGTCTTTCGGCAGCATTTCGAGGAATTCGACAATACGGTCACGATTGAAACGCTGCTGTGGCGGAAACTGCCACAGCACAGGACCGAGCTTGTGCCGCAGGTTGAACACACCGGACGCGAAGAAGTTGGAAAGCGGCACGCGCACGTCTTTCAAGCGTTTCATGTGCGTGATGAAGCGCGGACCCTTCACGGAGAAGACGAAGTCGTGCGGCGTTCCGGCAAACCATCGCTCGAATTGCTCGGGACGCTGCAGGGAATAAAACGTGCCGTTGATCTCGACCGTCGGCATCAACCGCGAGATGTACGCGAGCTCGAGTCGCTGCGGGAGCTCTCGCGGATAGATTACGCCGCGCCATGCTGGATAGCGCCAGCCGGAGACGCCGATGTAGATCCGAGAGGGCATGGAGCTTGAGCAAGAGCGGCTATAGGCGACAGGCTACAGGCGACAGTTGGCGCGCGGTGCGCGCATTCGATCGCCTCTCCCGGGTGGGAGAGGCCGCAGAGCGAAGCGTGCGGGTGAGGGGATCTGAGAGCACTGAAAAATTTCGTGCGACCCCTCATCCGGTCTTCGACCACAAAGGGAGAAAGATTTAGTCCGGCAACTCTGCCAGCCGCTCCAGCAACCGTGGATCGGCAGCTACTTCGATTCGCTCCGGGCCGCTCAGCCAGTCGAGCGCTTCTTGCAGGCGTTCGGCTTGCATGACTTTCGTTTCCGCCGTCAGACGTTGCGGTTGCGGATGACCGCGCGTATCCGGCGGTCGCGGCAGATTGCCGGCGAGGTGCGCGACGCGTGCTGCGTGATCGCGTGCGAGATACCGCAGACCGTCCTTCGGCAATGGTTCAGCTTGAGCCACCAATTCGTTTCGGCGCTCGATCAGCGCGTGCGGTGACGACTCCTCCGGGATCCAGAACACGCCGAGCTTCGCGAGCGCGCGGCCGATTCGGACGCTCCCGCTGATCTTCGAAAGCGGCACTGCAAGCACGAGCCCGGCGACTGCAGGCGACAACCACGCCAAGAGGGTCGGCGACAGCAGATAGGCGACAATAGCGATGACGAAACCGACGATCGTATGCTTCCAATGGAAATGCCACGCGTCGCGCCACGAGAGCACGGCCGCCTGCCGGCGCTGCGCGACCCAATCCGAATCGCTACCTGTCAGGATGTCGAAGACGTGTTGCGTTTGAATCAGCATCATGACGGGCGCGTACAGGGCGGACAGCACGAGCTCGACGATCGCGCTGACGGCCATGCGAATCAATCCGCCGCAGCCGCGTCGCGTGCGCGATACCAACATGGAGCGGATCAAGCCGAGCGCTTTCGGCGTGAGCAACACGATCATGCTGAAGATGAACAGCGAAACCATGCGCTCGGCATCGAACACCGGCCAATTCGGGAAGAGCTGGAATGTGCGGCTGAAATACTCGGGTCGGATCAGCGAGGCCTGCAACGTGAGCGCAAAGCCGACGAGGATGAGCATCAGCCACAGCGGCGAAGACAAGTAGCCCATAATGCCGATCGCCAAGTGCTTTCGGCTCGTGCCCGACAGGCCGCGCGCGCGAATCAGTTTGATGTGTTGCAGATTACCTTGCGCCCAGCGGCGATCGCGAATCGCCGTGTCGACGAGCGACGGCGGACCTTCTTCCCACGATCCGTCCAGATCGGGCGCCATTCGCACTTTCCAGCCTGCCCGACGCATGAAGGCCGCTTCGATGAAGTCGTGCGACAGTACGTGTCCGCCGAACGGTTTACGGCCCGGCAGTTGCGGCAATCCGCAGGCTTGCGCGAACGCGCTGACGCGAATGATCGCGTTGTGTCCCCAGTAGTTGCCGTCGTCTCCGGACCACGCCGCAACGCCGCGTGCAATGACATTGCCGTACACGCGGCTTGCGAATTGCTGCAAGCGGGCGAACAACGACTGCTGCCCGATCAGCGCTGGAACGGTTTGCAGGAGGCCGAGCTCGGGATTGGCCTGCATGCGCTTGACCATGGTCACGAGTGTTTCAGCCGTCATCAAGCTGTCGGCGTCGAGCACGATCATGTAGTCGTAGTGTCCGCCCCAGCGTTTGACGAAATCCTCGACGTTGCCGACTTTGCGGCCGGTATTGTGCCAACGGCGCCGATAGCGCACGGGCATGACGCCGTTCAACGCGCGCCGCAGCCGGTCGACGGCAATCGTCTCAGCGATCCATGCATCGGCGTTCGTCGAGTCGGAGATGACGACGATCTCGAAGTTCTTCGCAGCGCCGATCTCGGCGAGCGCTTCGGCCATCGCTTGCAGCGCCGCGGTCGTGTGAATCGGATCCTCGTTGTAGATCGGCATCAGC
>DATCLP010000086.1:0-4211 GCA_036563855.1 Steroidobacteraceae bacterium
GCGCCAGCAGGAGCAGAGCTGTAAGCAAGTTGCGCATGGCCTGTATGCCCGTAGGAACGGCTATCGTCATGTTCCGTTCCGAACCGTGAACTCAATGTGAACGCGGGGTCCGGCCACGAGACGCTAAACTAGCCCGCATGCTGAACGGCTACCTGAACAGGTTCATTCTCGGCCTGGCGATTGCAGCGGGGGCGGCCGGTTGCGCAGGTCCTCAGGAAAAAGCCGCACAGGTACAGAGCCCTGCCCGCGAGAACCAGATGACGGAGGCCGATGGGCTCGCGGCCGAGGCGCTTGCGGCCTACCACCTGCAACGCGACGGC
Organism: Steroidobacteraceae bacterium; assembly: GCA_036563855.1. Lineage (GTDB taxonomy): Bacteria > Pseudomonadota > Gammaproteobacteria > Steroidobacterales > Steroidobacteraceae > Steroidobacter. The sequence goes on from DATCLP010000086.1 coordinate 321, forward strand.
GCACGCACGCTCAACCTCATTGCCGCAGCAACGAACCGCGCGCCGCAACGTGCAGATCTGGCATATCTGCAATTGGCGCTTTGCCGCGCGATCGAAGGCTGTCAGCCGGAGCCGTACGAGACGATCGTACGCAAGCTGGAACCCGCCAATGCAGTGGTTTGGATGCGCGTGCTGGAGCAAGCGCAACAACAACGGGAGACGTCGGTCGAGGCGCACATTCTCGAAGCGATGGGCAGGGCGGAGACCTTCAATGTCCACTGGAACGAGCTCGTCGCTGCCATCACCGGCGCACGGATTGCGCTCGGCGCCGGCGCCAATGCTGCGTTGAGCGAAACCGTCGGCTGGTTGGGTGAAACCATCGTGCCGTCGTTGCAACCGTTGACGCATGCATGTGCGCGTACACGCACGGCCGAGCGGGAATGGGCGCAACGTTGCAGCAAGCTTGCGCAAGTGCTCGCGAATGCAGATACCTACGTCGTGGAAGCGCTCGGTCTCAAGATCGCGCAACAAGTCACGGCCGAAAAGCTCGAGCAAGACCGCCTTGCGCAGCGCGCCTTGACGGCACGTTACTTATGGCGCGAGTCGGGCACGATCATCGAATCGCAGGTCGAGCGCGACAAATTTGCGCTCCAGCTCGTCGAGCTGATGAGAAAGCTCCGCCGCGAACAGGATGTGCAACTTGCGGTCGTGCGTTGGGCGGGCTCACCGGTCGTACCGCCGCGAGGCTGGACGGACGAATAGCCGGCCACACGCGCTAAGCCGCTTGTCTTTCCCGCACTGCCTCGCCGCCGAGGGCCTGGGTTAGTTCGCCGAGCATCTGCGCAAGCTCTCCCGCCATCAACGCGAAGTCCATGTCGAACTGCTCCTCAGGAGAGACCTCCTCCGACGAGCTTTCCGCCTTTTGCTTGTCGATCCCGAGAAACTGCACGCGTTTGATTTCGAGCTTTTCGGTGAGCACGAAGGACACGCGGTCCGCCCAAGTCAGACCGAGTCGCGTCACGTACTTGCCAGAATTCAGGTGCGCAGCGATTTCCTTGCCTTCGAGCGGATGATGCACATAGCGGATCGTCGCCTTGCTTTGATCGGCCGCCCGCAGCTCGAGGTCCTGATCGAGCACGAAGCGCAGCGGCGGATCGCCGAGCATGAGCCACGCTGCCATGCACGATTGCGGCGTACGTTCGGTTTCGAGGAACGCGATCGGCAAGCTGCCCAATGTGTCCCGCAGCGTTTCCACGATTTCGTCGGCACGCGCGCCGCCGGCCGCATCGACGACGAACCAGCCGTGCTGGGGGTCGATCCACGCCCGCGTGACGCGGCGCCTCGAAAACGCGCGGGCGCGCAGTTCCTCGGTGACGCGTTCGCGCAGCTCGCGCAATTGACGCCGACCGACTGGATAGCCTTGCTGCTGCTCGAGCTCGGCCGCACGTTCGGCGGTCACTTGCTTGATGATCGACGCGGGCAGCAGCTTCTGTTCGACGCCGAGCGCAATCAGATGCTGGCCGTTCGTCGTGTGCACATACCGCTGTGCGACGCTCGCGTGCACCCAACCTCGGCTTTGCATGTCGAATGCGCCGCAGGGCTGCAAAGGGCGTTGCGACAAACGTTCTTCGAGCTCTGCTGCCGAAAGCGACCAGCTCTCAGGCAATCGGTAGACGATGAGATTCTTGAACCACATGGACGGGGATCTTCGGCAAAGTCCGGGAGTATACGGACGAGCACCGATGCAACCAGTCCTTGCATTGCGCGCTGAAATGCTTCAAGCGTTTGCCGGAGAGATCGTGGATTCTCTGTTGCTCGCGGCGAGCATGCAGATCTCGTTCTCGTGCGTACCGTTAGGCGCAAGTCTTCGCGGACCGTCCAAGACACACGTAGCGACGGAAGATCAAGATAGCTGCGCGCGCTGCTGGGCACTCTTGCCGTGGCCCGCCGCCCGTGGCCCGTAGCCCCGACGAATGCGCGCAACTCAGAACTTCAGCGCTCTTCTCTCACGAGCCGCGCGAGCTCGCGTGCTGCGAGTGGCGCGCGTTCCTTCGCACCGCTGATGAAGAAGAGAAAAACGTCGCGCGGCTCAACGCTCGGGGCTGCGGGAACCACTTTCGGCAGATCGTTGGGCTCCCATCCGCTGGCCCACAGACGCGCGCGCTCGGCCCAAGCCCGCAACGCGTCCAGGCTGTATCCGGTCGGCTCCTCGGAAACCGTGCGCATCAGCCGTCCATAGATGAAGCTGCCCGTGACGTCGGCAAACGATGGATGCTCGTCCGTATCCGCAAAGACGACGGCCACGCTCATCTCGCGCGCAAGATCGATGAAGGCCTCGCACATGAACGTGCGGTGCCGAACTTCCAGCGCATGCCGTAGCTCGACCCCGTTTGCCTCGCGCGGCAGGAAGGATAGGAACGTTGCTATTTCCTCGCGCTCGAATTTCTTCGTCGGCGGCAGTTGCCACAGGATGGCGCCTAGCTTTGGCGCCAGCGCAATCACGCCGTTCACGAACCACTCGACCGTGCCGCGAACTTTCGTGAGATCCCTGCCGTATGTGACGTTGCGCGACGCCTTGGTGGTGAAGACGAAATCGTCCGGCGTCTGATCGCGCCAGCTTGCGAGCACTTCAGGCTTCTGCAAGCGATAGAACGTGCTGTTGATTTCGATCGCGGTGACCTGACGGCTCGCGTACGCCAGCTCGTCGCGTTCCGGCACCTCGCTGGGATAGAAGGTCTGCCGCCACGGCTCGAACGACCAGCCTCCCATGCCCGTGCGAATGATGCCCTGACTCTGCATGTCTCACACCGTTGCCCGAAGAAGCTCCGCCTTCAACCGTCGCATGGGACCTTGCGCATCGGGAAGTCGATTCCTCGCATCTCGCCGTTGCGCAGCCCTTCGATGCGGGCATGCAAGTTCTCCGGCGTCGTCGCGCGATAGATGATCCGCTGCGGAAAATCGTGCGCTGCATTCTCGAAGACGACCTCGCGCGCTGAAACGCGAGACGCAGGGAACGACGCTTCCTTCTGATTCGACGGCTGCGCAATAAACACCGGCGTCTTGCCTTCCAAGCGAATTTGCATGAACTCGTAACCGACCGTCTTCCCTCCCCGCACCGTTCGACTCATGCCGAACATCGTGCCTGCCGCGGGCTTCATCCAAATCTCGATCGTGCCAGCTTCGCTCGCTTCTTGCGCCCAGCATCCCGTCAGCCACGCAAGCGAATCGAGCGAATCGGCTTGCGCCGTCGGCAGTCGCAAGAACAAGGCGACAAGAAGCATCGCAGCGGAATATGCAGGGATTTTCACGGCGTCACTCATTGGCGGCAGTCGTTGACCCGACAAAAAGCATGCATCGACGCCATGAAATTTGCACGCGATCGATGCTTTCTCGATCAAATCGCGGCGATTTGGAACCTCGCGCGCTGGGAGGGATTCCGTCCTGGAACATCGTTTCGCGAAGGAGCAGGTTTTATGAACACGATTCGTCATTCCATCCGCGCCGTGCTGCTCGGTGCCTCTGCGCTGGCGTTCTCGATCGGCTGGGCGCAAGAACCCACGCGCACGCCGACGACGCCCGAGGCACAGAATCCGCCGGCGGAGACGCGTGCGCCAAGCACTGCACAGCAGCCGCAGAGCACAGCCTCGATGGCGATCGACGACAAGAAGCTTGATCAATTCGCCGATGCGTACGTGGCGGTGCAGAAGATTCAAGCCGATTCGCAAGACGAGCTGAACAGCGCGGCCGGCGATCCGGCCAAGCAGCAGCAGACTCAGCAGAGAGTGGAAAACGAGATGATCGCCGCCGTTGAGCGCACGGGCCTCAAGCTCGAGGAATTCAATGGCATCGTGCAAACGATGCAAGCCGACGCGGATTTGCGGGCGCGCGTGATCGAGAAGATCAAGAAGAGAA
>DATCLP010000087.1:0-4323 GCA_036563855.1 Steroidobacteraceae bacterium
TGCGATGGGCGCAACCTTGTTGCGTCTGGGCGTCGACTTCGATTTCGAGCGCGCGGGAGGCATGTGGACTTGGCGCTCGCTGCGCGACGGCACTCGAATCGCGGACCTTCCTGCGCCCGCGCTAACCGGCGATGCGCAATACGACAACGCATCTGCCGCCTTGCAAGCGCTTCATTGCTTGAACGAGCGCTTGCCCGCGTCGCGAGAAGCGATCGAAAGCGGTCTGAAAACCGTCGCTCTACCGGGTCGATTTCAGAGATTGCCGGGTGCAGCCGAGTGGATTCTGGATGTCGCACACAATCCGGCGGCTGCACGAACGCTGGCGGAGCAGCTGCGCAAGGAGGGCGGGCGGCGCACATGGGCCGTTTGCGGAATTCTCGCGGATAAAGACATCGAAGGGATCGCGCGTGAGCTGCAAGGCTGTTTCGTCGGATGGATCGCGGCTGGTCTCGATGGGCCTCGCGCGCTCGATCCGCAGCAGCTCGCGGAACGTTTGTCCCGCGAAGGCGCAACCATCGTCGGTACCGCAACGTCGGTACGGTCAGCGTGCGAGCTTGCAGATCGGATGGCGGAAAGCGGCGACCGAATCGTCGTGTTCGGTTCGTTCTTGACCGTCGGCCCCGCTTTGGAGTGGTTGGAGGAGCGGGTCAACGGCTGAGCTGCCTGCGTTTATACTCACCTTCGTGGAACGTCGCGTCAAAGAACGTCTCGTCGGAGCCGCGGTGCTCATGTCAGCCGCGGTCATTTTGATCCCGGAGATGCTATCCGGTCCCGCACGCACGCACGATGAGACTCCGCGTCAGAGCGACACAGCTCTAAAGACGTACACGATCGATTTGAGCCGCTCGCCCGCCACGGTCGCGCCGGTCGCGGAACGTGCGCCGCCTCCGGAAGCTCCCGCGCCGGCGACCGCCGCGCAGACCGATGGCGGTGCTCAGCAGGATCGCAATCCTCAGGCGGCCGAGCGCCCTCAGGGATTTGCTGAAGTCACGGAGAGCCGCCCATCGACGGAACCGTCTCCGCAGAGCGCGCCTGTTCGGTCCGCCGATACCACCAAGCCGAAATCCAGCTCGCCACCGGCACAGCCGCGTACCGCCCGTGAGCCTGCACCGGCCGCTCCGTCGACATCCGTTCCCAAGACGCCGGGGTGGGCGGTCCAGGCAGGAAGCTTCGCGAATCGCGCAACCGCTGAGCGTCTCGCCAAAGATCTGGCGGGATCGGGACACAACGCTTTTGTGATGCCCGTCAAGTCAGGCGGTTCGACCCTCTATAGAGTGCGCATCGGACCTTTTGACGATCGTGCGGAGGCGAACGACGTTCTCGCGAACGTCAAAAAGCGCGTCGCAAACGCGGCCGTCGTAACACATCCGTGAACGCTGCTGGTAGAATTTGCACGCCCTTTGAGTCCCCCGAGCACAGCGCTGTCGAGTTCTCGAATCAAATGACGACGCTGCTGTCGATGCGAAACAGCCTCAGCCTCATCGCAATGAACACGGTGGTACGCCCGCGCGTATGAATGGTGCCGATTACCTGATTCTCGGTGTGCTCGCTTGCTCGATGCTGCTGGGTTTGTTTCGCGGCTTCGTCCGCGAATCCGTTGCGCTGCTCGCCTGGCTCGGCGGCTTGTGGTTGGCCTGGCGGTACGCATATCTGATTGAACCTCTGTTTCGCGGAGCGCTCGAAGACCGTGCGGCCACATGGGCTGCGCGCGTCGTCATCGTCATCGCCGTGCTGATCGTCGGTTGGCTGACTGCCGCCATCTTGAGCTACTTTCTGCGACACTCTCCCCTTAGCATCATCGTGGATCGTTGCCTCGGCGTATTCTTCGGGGTGGTGCGGGGTGTCGTGGTCGTTGCTGTCGTGGTTCTTCTGGCCCAGTTCGTACAGCTCAATCAGACGAGTTGGTGGAAGAACTCCGTGTTGTTGCCCTTGGCGTCGGAATGCGCCAGTTGGCTGCAGACGTTCGCAGAGACGGGAATGGAAGCTCTTGAGCGGCAGGCGCCCATCAGCTCGGCGCAGACGCCGCCGTGAGGGGCTAAGTGCATGTGCGGAATCGTCGGTATCGTCGGCCACACGCCAGTCAATCAGCAGCTCTACGATGCGCTGACAGTGTTGCAGCATCGCGGCCAGGATGCCGCCGGTATCGTGACGAGCCACGATGGCGAGATCTTCATGCGAAAGCAGGTCGGTCTCGTGCGCGATGTTTTCCAGCACAAGCACATGGTCGGGCTGAAAGGAAACATCGGCATCGGACATGTGCGCTATCCGACGGCCGGTTGCGATAGCTCCTCCGAAGCGCAACCGTTCTTCGTCAACTCACCCTACGGTATTTGCCTCGGACACAACGGCAATCTGACGAATGCTGCTGAGCTGGCGGAAGTACTGATTCGCGAAGACCGCCGCCACCTCAACACGAGCTCCGATTCCGAAGTGCTCCTGAACGTATTCGCCAGCGAGCTTTCGAACGCCGGCAAGCCTCGCGCGAGCGCGGCGGACATCTTCAAGGCCATCTCTCAGGTGTATCGGCGCTGCCGCGGCGGTTATGCCGTCGTCGCGATGATCGTCGGCCACGGCCTGATCGGTTTCCGCGATCCGCACGGGATTCGGCCGCTCGTTCTCGGCAAGCGCGAATCGCCGCAGGGTCCCGAGTACATGCTGGCTTCGGAAAGCGTCGCTCTGGACATGCTCGGATTCACGCTGGTTCGCGACGTCGGTCCGGGCGAGGCGGTGTTCATCGACGAGCAAGGCCGCTTTCATTCGCAGCAATGCGCGCCGGTCACGCGTCACACGCCGTGTATCTTCGAGTATGTCTATTTCGCCCGGCCGGACTCGATCATCGACAATATCTCCGTGCACAAGGCACGTTTGCGCATGGGAGATTTGCTCGCCGAGAAGATTCGGCGCATCTGGCCGGATCACGATATCGATGTCGTCATTCCGATTCCGGACACCAGCCGCACGGCGGCGGTGCAGGTCGCTCAGCTCCTCGGCATCAAGTACCGCGAAGGGTTCGTCAAGAATCGCTACATCGGCCGCACGTTCATCATGCCGGGCCAAGAGCAGCGCTCGAAGTCGGTCCGCTCGAAACTCAATGTCATCGATCTCGAGTTCCGCGGCAAGAACGTGCTCTTGATCGACGATTCGATCGTCCGCGGTACGACGTCGGCGCAGATCATCGATCTGGCACGCGAAGCCGGAGCGCGTCGCGTGTACTTTGCTTCGGCTGCGCCCCCGGTTCGCTACCCGAACGTTTACGGCATCGACATGCCGGCGGCCTCGGAGCTCGTCGCCCATGGCAGGACGGAAGAAGAGGTCGCGAAGGTCATCGGGGCGGATCGGCTGATCTATCAGGATCTGGACGACCTCGTGCGCGCTTGCTTGCACCACGATTCGAAGGTCAAGGAATTCGATACCTCCTGCTTCTCCGGCGAATACGTCACCGGCGATGTCACGCCGGCCTATTTGGCGAAGCTGGAAGAGGAGCGTTCGGATAGCGCCAAGGAGCGTCGTCGCCAGATGCGCAAAGGCGCGCTGAAAGCCATCCGCGCCGTATAGCCGCTCGGCAGGCGGCGGACAGGCGCCATGAATTCGCCCAACGCCACGACGGTCGCTCGGCCGGCGGCCACCACCAAATCGTCGATTGCGCCGCGCGTGCTGATCATCACCGATCACGCGGAGCTCGGCCGCGCGCTCGAATACCACGTCTCAATCGTTTGGCCCGACGCCGAATGCCGCGTGCATGCGCCGCTCGTTGCCGGGAGATTGCATCGGGCATTCTGTGCGATCGGTTTCGACGTCGTGCTGCTCGACGACCGCGTCGAGCACGGGCGCGGTCGCGAGTGGTTCGAAAACCTCATGCATAGACCGCATTTTCCGCCCGTGATCTATCTCGCTCCGGGCAGCGAAGCGCAGCTCATGGAAGAGGTCATGCAACGTGGCGCGCACGAATGCATCGTGCGCGAACGCATCGATCATCGGCGGTTGGCGCTTGCCTTGCGTGCGGGGGTCCAGAAGCGGCGCCAAGAGCTTGCGCTCGCTGCCACTGCCGGCGTCGCAGGGCAGGAATCGCGTTTCGGCGAAGTCACGATTCTCGGCCATCGTTTCGTTCGCGAGCTTGCGGTCGGCGGCACTTCAATGGTCTATCTCGCGGAGAGCGGGCGGGCCGGCGACATGGTCGTGCTCAAAGTTCTGCGTGAGTCGCAGGACGGAAACGAAGACCAAGTGCAGTTTGCGCGCTTCCTTCAGGAGTACGAGCTCATCTCGAAGATCCGTCATCCGAACGTCGTACGTATTTACGACTTGGGGATTGCGGACGATCACGCG
>DATCLP010000088.1:0-2810 GCA_036563855.1 Steroidobacteraceae bacterium
TCACTGCACGAGCCCGTACGTCTTCAATTTTTTACGCAACGTGCCTCGGTTGATGCCGAGGATGTCGGCCGCACGGCTTTGATTGCCTTCGGCGTAATCGAGCACGGCCTTGAACAGCGGTTCTTCCACTTCGCGCAGCACGAGGTCGTAGAGCTGTGCGGGCTTATGGCCGTTCAACGTGGCGAAATAGGAGTCGAGCGCTTCGGCGCACAGCACCCGCAACGGCACGGCGCGCGTCGATGGTCGTGAAAGCGGCTCTCTTCGAGCTCTAGTTCTTTTCTTCGTCGCCATGGGCTCTCCGCCTAAATGATCGTCAAGCAGCGATAGCCGCTGCACCGCGCGTTAAGGGAATCAAGCAGCGTACGACAGCGACGTGGTGTCGCGAGCCGCGAGCGCATCGAAGTATTCGCCTGCGAGCTCGAGCTGCGTTCGTGCATCGTCCGCCTGCATCATGGCATGACGAAGAGCATGGCCGGATGCTTGACCCTTCGCATACCAATCGATGTGCTTGCGCGCGATCCTGACGCCAGCTTCTTCCCCATAGAAAGCATGCAGATCGCGCAAATGGGCAAGCATGATATCACGGACTTCTGCGATGGAAGGCGCGGGCGGCTCCTCACCGCTTGCCAAATACGCGGCAATTTCCCTGAAGATCCACGGACGACCTTGTGCGCTGCGTCCGATCATCACGCCATCTGCGCCCGTTTGTTCAAGCACAAACTTCGCTTTGCGCGGTGAGTCGATGTCGCCATTGGCGAAAATCGGAATCGAAACCGATTGTTTCACAGCGCGAATCGTTTCGTACTCCGCTTCGCCCTCGAACTTGCAGGCGCGCGTGCGTCCGTGAATGGCCAACGCTTGAACGCCGATGTCCTCGGCCATTCGGGCAATTTGCACCGCGTTGCGGTTCGCCGTGTCCCACCCTGTGCGCATTTTCAGGGTTACTGGAACCGGCACGGCCTTGACAACCGCCTCGAGGATTCTCCGCACGAGCGCTTCATCTCTGAGCAATGCAGAGCCGGCCGCACGATTGCAAACCTTCTTGGCCGGGCAACCCATGTTGATATCGATGATTTGCGCACCTGCATCCACGTTGAGTTGCGCAGCCTGCGCCATCATCGCGGGGTCGGCACCGGCGATCTGCACGATGCGCGGCTCGGGCTCGCCGCTGTGATCCATGCGCCTGCGCGATTTCTCCGTGCGCCACAAGCGCACGTCGCTCGTGAGCATTTCTCCCGCGGCAATTCCCGCACCCATTTGTCGGCACAACCGGCGAAACGGCAGGTCGGTGACTCCCGCCATCGGCGCGAGAGCGAGATTGTTGTCGAGGATGTAGGGACCGATGCGGAGCATTTGAGGGAAGACTACAGGCTACAGGCTACAGGCAACAGGTTACGGCGGGGCGGGGCTTGGGTCAGAAAGCCGCGCGAACGCGCGCGCCTTCAGTCTGGAATCAACGGGCGCTCGGCAGATCTGCTGCGCACACCGGTCCCGCTCGCCCGCGCAGACATACATCGAAGCGGAACCCTTCTGCATCCGGACCTGGATCGACGATCGAGATCGTGGCATTCGCTTCCTGCGCGGGCGCAAGCAGACGATCCGGTGCGATGCTTGGATCGAGATACTCGCTCGGCTCGAATTCGCGAGCGCGCACTTGATCGCCCCAGCGGTCTTCGAGCACGAGCTTGAGCAAAGGATAGGGCTGCGGGAAGGGAGCGTTGTTCGTGATGGTCGCGCGGACCCTCAACGTGCCTGGAGACGACGGGTCCATCACGACGCCCCATTGCTTGACCCCGTACGCATGCAGATCCCACTCCGGCGTCAAATGCAGACCGAGCCTCTCGTAGAGACTCATCAGCGGCGCGCCCAAGCGTGGATGCCGGGCAAGCTCCGCACGATAGTGATGGACGACTTGCGCAACGAGGAGCAATGCAAGCGGCAAAACCAAGATTTTCCAGACGAGGGGCGTCGAAGCCTTGTGCCGTGCCACCAGCTCGGACAAATCATCTTCTTCTTCCGTATCCTCGGGCTCGGCCGGCTGAACGAGCCGTGTGCCCAAGGGAGCGCGAGTCACGCGCCGAGGCGGTTCTTCTTCGATCTCCTCGTCGGCGATCGCGTCGTCTGCTGAAGGCTGATCCGCCGCAATCGCTTCAGTGACATCGATCGTGTCGCCCTCCTGGTCGTTCTCGGACCAATGCTCGACAGCGTCCGTGGTGTCTTCTTCGGCATACACCGGCTCGTCGACTTCGGATTCATTCGTTTCGGGCTCGGCGCCGTCGCCCTCGAGAACGATCTTCTCTGCCCGTGGCGGAGGTTGGAACTGAAACTGGTTCGGCGTTTGCAGGAAGCGGCCGGACTCTGCGGCGCTTGCATCGCCTTCTTCCGAGAGCCGCTCGTATGCATCGAACTGCGTGTGGCACCGGCCGCAGCGCACCTGTCCGTCTGCCACGCGCAGGATTTCCGCGGTGACCCGGAACGTGGTTTCGCAATTAGGGCATTGAGTGAGCAATGGAGTTACCGGCGCTTGATTCCGCTGAGCCGCGCCCAATTCTCGCGCGTTGCGATCGGGTCCATATCAAACCATGCAGCGTAAACGCTGGCCAGACGCGCAGCCTGATCCGTCAAGATTCCCGATAGAACGATTGCGCCGCCAGGCGCGACGAGCGCAGCGAGTCTCGATGCAAGCTGTTCGAGCGGTTCGGCCAAAATATTCGCGAGCACAGCATCTGCAGGAAGCCCCGACAAGTCCTCGACGGTCAAGGTTTGCAGGCGATCGTCAACGGCGTTGCGGGTCGCGTTGTCTTTCGTCG
>DATCLP010000089.1:0-2016 GCA_036563855.1 Steroidobacteraceae bacterium
GCGCAGTCCGCGCACTCTGCCGTGTGCCGCTGATTGCCTCCGGCGGGGCCGGCGCGATGGAACACTTTGCAGCCGTGTTCGAACGAGCGAGTGTCGATGGCGCACTGGCCGCAAGCGTGTTCCACAAGGGAATCATCGCAATCCCGGACCTCAAGGCTTACTTGCGCAACCGCGCGATCGAGATTCGCCCATGACGCCTCAAGACATTGCAGTGCTCGATTGGAGCAAGGGCGACGGCCTACTACCTGCTGTCGTGCAAGATGCCCACACCGGCCAAGTACTGATGCTCGGTTTCATGAACGAAGCGGCACTACGCAAGACGATCGAGCTCGGCCGCGTGACGTTCTTCAGCCGCACGAAGAATCGCTTGTGGACAAAGGGCGAAACCTCGAACAATTTCCTCGAGGTCGTGAAGATCGCCCGAGACTGCGACAACGACTCCCTGTTGATCACCGCGATTCCGCAAGGACCGACCTGTCATCTTGGAACACAGAGCTGTTTCGGCGATGACGTGAAGAGCGACGCCTCCGACGTCGGCTTTCTCACGAAGCTGGAAGCCGTCATTGCCGACCGGATCCAGCAGCAACCCGAAGGCAGCTACACGGCAAAGCTTTGGTCGCGCGGCGTCACGCGCATGGCGCAGAAAGTCGGCGAGGAAGGCGTGGAGGTTGCGCTCGCGGCCGCGATTCAGGACGACGAACGCTTGGTCAGCGAGTCGGCCGACCTGCTATTCCATCTGGCGTTGCTGTTGAAGAGCCGCGGCTTGTCGCTCGCAACCGTCGTCGAAGAGCTCGAGCGACGTCACGCAGCGAAGCCGTAATGCTCATGCATTGAAATTGAGCTTCAGCCCCGGTCGCGGCCAACGCGCTTTGATCAGCTTCCCCGTCCCGGACAGCGTGATATACGCATCGCGCATGTCCTTGCCGCCGAAACAGATGTTCGTCGTCAAGGGATCCGGAAATGGAATGTGCTCGAAGCTACCGTCGGGCGAGAACACGGTGATGCCGCCGTTGTAGATCGTCGCCGAGCACACGTTGCCGTTCTCCTCGACTGCGAGACTGTCGAGGAGCTGATGTCCCGGCAGCGTCGCGACGACCCGTCCGCGCGGTGCACCCTTCGGAAACGGCGCGAGCTTGCCCGGCGATTCGATATCGAATGCGAACAGCTTCCCGAGATCCGTGTCGTTGCAATAGACGGTCTTCTCGTCGGGCGAGAGTCCGACGCCGTTGAAGGACACGGCCGGATACACCGCCTTGTGGATATACGAACCGTCGGGACGCGCATAGTAGAGCCCGGCGTGATCGCGCATGCGCGCAAAGCGCTTGCCGTGATCCGTAAACCAGAAACCGCCGGTCTTGTCGAAGACCAGATCGTTCGGTCCGCCGAGCCGCTCCCCTTCGTACGAATCGTACAAACGCTCGACCTTGCCGGTGTTGAGATCGACGCGCTCGATCCACCCGGTCGTGTAGTCCTCCGCTGCCCGGTACGGAAAGCGCAATCCATTGACGATTCGCCACCCGAGTCCGCCGTTGTTGCAGACGTAGACGGCGCCGTCCGGCCCGATGGCGGCGCCGTTCGGTCCCCCGCCGAGATTGGCGATCACTTCGGTCTTGCCGTTCCAAACACGCGTCAGCGTGCCGCGCGCGATTTCGACGAGGATGACGGAGCCATCCTCCATCGCGATCGGGCCTTCGGGAAAGAGCAATCCTTCCGCCAGAACTTCGAACTCCACGTCGTCCCCCTTTCGCCGTGGGAGCGCAAGGACGCGCCTTGCGCCCGCATCAGATCAAGAATTCTTTCGCCGGCTCGCGCAGGTTATACGTCGAGCTCATCGCACGACCGTAGGCGCCCGCAGTCGCGATCAGCAAGATATCGCCCTCTTGCGTCGGCGGCAGCAGCCGCTCGACGCCGAGCTGGTCGCCGGATTCGCAGATCGGCCCGACGACGTTGACGACTTCCGTCGGCAGCTCATCGAGGCGCGTTAGATTCAGGATCTCGTGATGCGCTCCGTACAAG
>DATCLP010000090.1:0-2853 GCA_036563855.1 Steroidobacteraceae bacterium
TCGCGTCGTCGACGGCGGCGAGGCGACGTTACCGCTAGAACCGCAGACCACAGCGTATTTCTATCGAAGCGTCATGCAGACGCTGCAGCGGTTGGGAGTCGGCGTCGAGATCAACCGCGTGCCCAGCGAGCTGCCGGATCCGATTGCATTCGATGTCGACGAGGTGCACGGCTCGTACGATTCGGAGTACGCGAATCGCTTCTGGCGAGTGATGTACCAGGCCGCCCTAGTATTCCAACAATTCCGCGCCCGGTTCATCGGTAAATGCAGTCCCGTTCATTATTTCTGGGGCGCCGCCGATCTTGCGGTCACCCGATTCTCTGGGCGAACCGCGCCGCCACATCCTGGCGGCATACCGCATTTTCCGGATTGGATTGCGCGCGAAGCCTACTCGCATGAAGTCAGTAGCGCGGGCTTCTGGGCGGGCAACGAGCAGTACCCGCAAGCGGTGTTTTATTCGTATTCCTACCCTGAGCCGCCAGGGTTTTCGGAAACGCGCATTAGGCCGGCGAGCGGCTACTACGATGCTGGGCTCAGAGAATTCGTGCTTCCGTATGACAGGATACGAATGTCAGTTTCGCCGGAAAGAGAGTTGATCGAGTTCTTGCAGAGTACGTACGAGGCAGCTGCGGATAGCGGCCGGTGGGATCGCTCCGCGCTCGAAAGATCGCGAGACGCGCTTACGATCGGCTGAAAGTGAAGAGGGGAGCGGAGCGACGCCGAGTTGATGGGTTGCGCAGCTCCGCGTGATGTTCCGGCTTTCCGTTCGATCAGAAGGCATACGTGTACCGAAGGTGCGCCGTTCTCGGTACGCCTAGCTGCACGACTTCGTAAGGCGCGTTGCCGACGTCGGTGCGTGCCGTCGCAGGTCTGCCGTGCTCTTCGTCGAAGACGTTCTCGATTCGCAAATCCAGCCGATGCTTTCGCGCCTCGCCAAGGAAGTAGCGAAATGCCGCGTCGACGACACTGTAGTGCCCGTAATCGCGCGTACCGGAGAAGATCGTGTTCGTCACCGAGCCGACGTAATTGATGTTCAGCGTGGCGCCGAACGGTAGCGCTGCCGGGCTATAGTCGAGCGTCGCTTGTGCGCTCGACTTCGGCACGCGGTCGAGCTGCCGGTTCGAACCTTCGCGTTCCGACTTCGTGTATGTGTAGCTGGCTCGCAACGATAGCTCGGAAGTCAGGTTCGCATTCAGTGCAAGCGTCCCGCCGGTGAACTCCACGGTGCCGGGCACGTTCGTGGCGATGTCGAGATCCTCCTCTTCGTCGTACACCCACTGAATCAGGTCGTCGACTTCGCGCCGGAAGCCGATCAACTCCCAGTCGAGCTGTCGCATATCGTTCAGTGGAATCGTTCCGCCGATCGATAGGTTGAGATTCTTGCTCGTCTCGGGTTTCAGATTCGGATTGCCGCGCTCGAACGGATCGATCGCATAGAGCTCCTCCGCGCTAGGCAAGCGCATGCCCGTTCCGGCAACGCCGCGCACGAACAGATTGGCGGAGAAGTCGTGGCGTCCGGTGACCGTCCACACCGTGACGTCGCGCGCATCGGACGGCGAGTTGTATCGCGCGCCGGCGGACAGCACCGTGTTCGCCAACGAAGCCGGTGTCGTTCGTACTTGAGCGAATACCGCGTGGGTTTCCTCTGAGCTCGGTGCGATCAGCAGCACATCGTCCCGACCGCCGTACCGCTGCAAGTCGTAACCGACGAAATATTCGATGCCGGCATCCTGCTTGATGCGCACCATGGCATTGGCGCCTCGATCCTCGAAACCCCAGTAGGTGCCGGGCGGGTAAATGATCTCGATTGCACTCGGTGTGGTCAGGCTGTTCCATAGCGTCACGTAACGTGTATCCCAGTCGTGGTAATAGCCCTTGAGGTACAGCTCGACGTTGTCGTTGATTCGATAGTCGAACTTTGCGCTCGCGATTTCCTCGTTGCGCGAGTTGATGGCCTTGCGCACGCGCATCGGCGAGAGCTGATCGAGATCGGCCTCCGTGTGCTGATAAGAAATGCTGAATCGAGCGTTCTCGGTGAAGTCGATGGCATAGCGCAGCCCGCCGACGCGCACGTCGTACGAACGGTCGCGGTCTGTGGCGCTCGGTTGGAAGTCGCGGTCGCGGTAGGGCTTGATACCGTCGGCTTCGTCCTTGGATCCATATACGACGAGCCGATGCTTGCCGGCGAAGGTTCCGCGGAAGTTGCCGCTCACCGAATAGCCGTCGTTCGTGTGAAACCCGCTGCTCAACGTGACGCTCGGTCGATCGGTCGCTTCCTTGGTCACGACGTTGATGACGCCCGCGATCGCTTGCGTACCGTAGAACAAGCCTTGTCCGCCTTCCAGTACTTCGATGCGCTCGACCATGTGCGCCGGCAACGTGTCCAAGGGCAGGGTGCTCGTGTACAGGCGATTGTTGATGCGCACGCCGTCGACGAGCCACAGGATGTCGCCGCTCCGGGAGCCCTGGAGCGATGCGTCGACGTAGCTGAAGGGGCCGCTCGACGGTGCGACGAAGAGGCCGGGCACCGTGCCGGACAGCGTCTGGCTGATGTCGTTGTACACCCCGTTGGCGACGAACTCTGTCGGAAGCGTCGTCAGCCGCGATCCGGCCTTCTCCAACTCCACGGGAATGCTTTCCTCGAGCCGCCGGGCGGTCACAGTGACTTCTTCGACCGCTGCCGCCAGGGCCGACTGGGCGAAAACGCACGCCAGGGTGCCGGCGGCGACGTGCCGCAGGGGATCGAATCTGATGTTCACGGAAACCTCGATACGCAAATTCAATGAGCGCTGAGCGATACGCCCCCAACTCGATGGGGCGTGCGCTACTTTCGGCAAGTAAGCGTCCGCGAAT
>DATCLP010000091.1:0-3878 GCA_036563855.1 Steroidobacteraceae bacterium
GCAGATCAGCTCGCCGCGAGACTGGCTCAGGGTACTTTGCCGCCGGAACAGGCCGCAGTGGCGCCGCAATTGATCTTCAACCAGCGGTTGGATGCCGTGCTCGCGATCATTCTGACGCTCGTGCTTTGGGTCGTGATCGTAGACACCGCCCGCGTGTGCTGGCGTGTTGCGAAGGGCCTGCCCGTGCTCCCGACCTCCGAAGCGCCGGCAACCTTCATCTCCGTCACTGAAGCACGCATCACCGTCACGGAGACGCGATGAGGATCGACCTTCGGGCCTGGTGGAGCTTCGTCCGCCGCCTAGCGGCGGACGACGCCTATGAGCGCTATCTCGAGCACCACCGGCAGCACCATCCGAATACCCCGCCCCTCGACCGCCGCTCGTTCTATCTCCTTGAGCAGCAACGAAAATGGAGCGGGGTGCAGAGGTGTTGCTAAACGAGTTCGAGGGGTTGGGGCGGCGATGCTGCAGCCACAGGCAACAGTTGGCGCGCGACGGCGCGCCCTGCCTTCAGCCTCAACACTGTCACCCGGCGATCCGTATTTTTGCGCTGCGCAATAGGTTGTAGGTCTTATTGATACATAGGGCGCCCGCCCTTACTTTTGCATCGCAAAAACGGTGCAAGAGCGGCAAAGGAGGCGCGTCCCATGTTCGTCATCGCGGTTGTGTTTCTAGTGGCTACCGTAGCTCTGTGGGTCCTCAACACGATAGAAGGGTGAGGTCGGGTTACAGGCACAGGCGAAGGGCTACGGAAGGTCGGATCCCGACGTTGATCCGTAGCCCGCAGGTAAGCGCGCCGACGCGGCGTCCACCTTTTTCGCACTAGGGTCGACAGATGGCGCTGTCGATTTGACCCGCGCCCCAAACATCACTTTGCGTCGTTCGCGCCTCTGCACCATGAGCGCCATCCGCGCCGCGCTCAACTACACCACCACGAATCACGAATCACAGATCACGGACTCAAAGTTCGCGAGTCATCATCATCTCACTCACGTAAGCAATCGTCTGTCACACGCGATCTCACGCTGTCGCCTCTTGGAAACAAACTGTCGGAATGTTTGACAACCTCGAAGCGCGCTGTGTATTCCTGTGCGCCCACGTTTCACAGGAGACCACCAATGGCGCTTTGGAAAGACCAATACGGTCGCGAGCAAGGATCCGCTGATACCGCCGCGAAAGACACGGACAAGACAGCGGCATCCGTCTCGACTCTGGATTCCGCGCGCTCGACGCAAACGCCGGCACGTACCGACGCCAAAGAGTCGGTCATCGCCGCAGGACTGACGATCGAAGGCAAGATCGAAGGATCGGGCCACGTTCGAATCGCCGGAAATTTCAAAGGTGACATTCACGTCCAGGGCAATCTGACGATCGAAGCGGGTGCGCGCGTAACTGGCGGTGTGCGCGCCAACACGGTGGTCGTTGGCGGCGAGCTGGAAGGCAACATCGACGCCGCGTCCAGAGTGGAGCTGCTGCAAACCGGCGTACTGAACGGCGATTTGAAAGCGGGTTCGCTCATCGTGGCCGCTGGCTCGAGGATGCGCGGCCGCGCAGAGTTCGGCTGGGACGAGAAGTCGGATAAGGCTGCGAAAACCAGCACCGGCACTGCATGAGCGCAAGCCGAGTCGCGGGCAGGACGCGCACGTGTCCGCACTGCAAGGCGACCATCCTCGAAAGTGCGAGCATCTGCCCGGCCTGCCAGCATCACCTTCGCTTCGATCCGAAAGCGATCGCCGAGCGGCGTCAGAAGGCGACGTTTTCGGCGCTGCGCGTCGAAGGGACGTTCAGGCACCCGAAGGACGCTCCGTCCGCATGCGAGTACACGATCGTCGTCTCGATCCGTAACGATCGCGGCGAGGAAATCGAGCGCCGCGTGATCGGCGTAGGCGCATTGCAGCCGAACGAAGGCCGAACTGTTACTCTTTCGTTCGACGTATTCGCGCCGGACAGCGCGAAATAAACCAATCAACATCGTGACAAGAGCCGCCGTGTTGAAGCACGGCGGCCTCATTCGCATGCCTACGCTCTATCTCGTTCGACACGCGAAACCCGCGGCCACATGGGGAGAGGATCCCGATCCGGGACTCGATGAGATCGGTCACACGCAAGCGCGAACGACCGCTCAAACGCTTCAGGAACGGACCTCGCCGTTACGCATCCTGACAAGCCCTCTACGACGCTGCCGCGAGACGGCAACGCCGCTCGAACATCTCTGGAGCGCTCGAGCCGACGTGTTGCCGGCGGTGTCTGAGATTCCGTCGCCGCCGGTGGGACTCGCCGAGCGTCATGCTTGGCTGCAGAAGGCGATGGCCGGTACATGGCGAGAGATGCAAGCCTCTGCCCCGCCAGGTTCTCCGGACTTTATTGCGTGGCGTGCCGAACTGCTCGCGGCAGTGAAAGCCTTGAACGAGCCTGCTGTGATCTATACGCATTTCATCGCGATCAACGCGCTCGTCGGTGCGGCGACGGGCTCGGACGATGTGGTTTGTTTTCGGCCGGACCACGCTTCGATCACCGTGATCGAGACGAGTCCGAACTCAATCCGCCTCGTCGAGCTAGGTCGCCAGGCCGTTACGAACGTGTTGGCGCGCAACTGAACGTGAGGCTGAAGGCTGAAGCCTGAAGGTAGAGCGCGCATCAGCGCGACAGCTGTCGCCTGTAGCCTGTCGCCTGTAGCCTCTTGCCACCCCACAGCCCCAAGCGCTCGTTTGCGGCTGAAGGCTGAAGGTACATGTGGGTATCACACGACTTCGGAGTTGTTTATGTCTTTTTCCATGTACGACGCTGCCATCCCGACCTTCATCCACACCTTGACCAGCTTGAAGAACATCCTGAAGAAAGGCGCCGCGCACGCCGAAGCGAAGAAGTTCGATCCAGCGAATCTTCTGAACGCCCGCCTTGCGCCGGACATGTTTCCATTGACGCGCCAAGTGCAGATTGCGAGCGATATGGCAAAGAGCTCGGCCGCGCGCCTCACCGGAACGGACGCGCCCAAATACGAAGACGTCGAGAAAACCTTCGATGAGCTCATTGCGCGCGTCGACAAGACGATCGATTACCTGAAGACGTTCACGCCCGGGCAGTTCGAAGGAGCGGAAACACGAACGGTAACGGTCACGACATCGCGCGGGTCGTTCACATTCGACGGCAAGACGTACCTGCGTCATTGGGCATTGCCCAATTTCTTCTTCCATGTAACGACCGCTTACAACTTGCTGCGTCACAACGGAGTGGAGCTCGGCAAAGCGGACTACTTGGGTTCCGTTCAGGGCTGAACGGTTCCTACGCTCGGCGAGCCCCCCTCGCCGAGCGGCTCGGGCGTGCCGTCCGCGATCTGCCGGCCTTCCCACTGCGCAGCGCAGTAATTTGATTCTCCAGCCCTTGGAGACAGCGCTCCAGAAGTCGTTGCAGCTGCGCCACTTCCTGGTCGCTGAACGATTCGAACATGCGCGACCATACCGCCTCTGCGACGACCTGTGCCTTTGCCATGCGCGCTTGACCCGCCTTGGTGACATACCAACTATCGGCGCGCTGATTGGCCGGATTCGGCCGCCGTTCGATCGCGCCATCTCGCTCGAGCCGGCGCAGAATCGCGTTCATGGTCTGAGCGGTCACGAACGCCCGCCGCGCGAGCTCTGCGCCTGCGACCCCCGGCTCCGAGGAGAGCGCGTAAAGCGTGACGAAGTGCGCAAACGACATGTCGACGCGCTCGCGGCGCAGCGATTCCTCCATGGCCTGCCGCAGCGACTGGTGCATGTTCTTGAACAAGCGGCCGATCGCGACCTGCGGAGGCTCGCGATCCCGTGCGGCTTTCGCCCTCGTCGGCTTCGAATGTCGTGACACGATACGCATTGGTCCAATATCAGCTTCCTGATAAG
>DATCLP010000092.1:0-2454 GCA_036563855.1 Steroidobacteraceae bacterium
TTCCCCTGCAGTGAACTCTGGTAAGCGCTCAGCCGTTCATCCTCGTAGACGTTTGCGAGGATGCTATGGACACAATGCTCGATTTCTTCGGTGAGTATTTCGTGCCGGTGCTGATATTGATAGCGCTGGCGGTGGCCTTGACCATTTTCGTGTTCCGCCACCGAATCTTCGATCGCGGCTATCGCAAAGGCCAGGCCGCCAACCCGAAGCAAGTGAAGCGCGAGAATCGATCTGAAAGTTGGCGGCGAAGCGCGTGAAGCAACGGATACGCTCGCGCGTTTTGTCCGCCCTTTCTCTCCCGCTCAATCGCAGGGAAGGCAATCTTGACTCCTTCCTTCAGCCTTTCAGTCTGCAGCCTTCAGCCTTGGCGTGAGCCGGTAGATGGAATTCTCGATGTCAGACAACACGTAAACCACGCCGCGTGCACCGGCGGCGACACTGGTCGAAGCGTTCAGGCCTCGTCTGCCGACGGGAAGGTCGGTTGCAATCCGCTGAGTGGCTCCTGTCTTCGCATCGATGCGAGTCAGTTGCCGCGCATCCCGCTCGACGACGAACAGATTGCCGTCGGTATCGATCGCAAGACCTTGCGGCGTCCGTAAACCGCGCGCAATGACGCGCAATGCATTCTTCGACGAATCGAGCTGCGCGACTTCGCCAGCCTCCTCCTGGCCGACGTACACATCTCCCGCAGGAGACATTGCGAGGCCAACACTTCCGCGCAAACCCTCGAGAATAGTCTGACGCTGTTCTCCGTCCGCGCCGCTGAGCCGTATCAGCGTTCCGCGCGCAGCAACGAGGATACTTCCATCGTTCAGCTCGAGTGCGGTTTGCGCACCGCGTACCGACCATTGCCGCAGCAGATCATGCGTGCGGCGATCGTAGAGCTGCACGTTGCCGTTGCTGTTCGTGAGTAGCACGTGTCGATCATTCGCCGTGACCGAGCTTGCATAGCCGATCGGCGTATCGGCCGCATGCGACCGCGCGATATCCGTCACCGTACCATTGCGACCGTCGACCTTGCGAAATGCGAACACATCGGCGACGTAGATCTCATCGCCGTTCGCAGTCGACACGCCTGCAATCGAGCGCGGCGCAGACAACCTGCCCTTGATTACCTCACGAAGCGCGCCCGTTTCCGGATCGACCTCATGAATGGCGTTGTCCGCCATGTTCGAGACGAATATCCGATCGCGCGAATCGATTGCCAAGTTATCGAGTGACGTTGCGAGCCTCGCGACGACTTGCTTGGCGCCCGTTGCGATATCGACCCTGACGACTTCGCCGCGCGCAGTATCGAGCACGTATAAACGACCCTTCGAATCGAAATTCGCAGCGGCAGGCGTATGGAAGCCATCCGCGATGACCTTCATTTCGCCGGTATCCGGGTGAATGCGCACGACTTGCTGTTTGAACCACAGCGGCCCGTACAACATGCCGTCGGGACCGATATCGAAACCGTTGAAGCCGCCTGGTTTCTGCACGATGTTGCGCGGCGGTTTCACGCCGGCAGGATCGAGCTCCCAAACGCCGTCGCCGCCGAATACCTGGCCGACGAACAGGCGGCCGTCCGACTTGCGCACGTTGATCGAATTGACGCTCGCGAGATCGCGCGCGATCACTCGAACGGGCCCAGTGCCTTTGCGTGCACGAACCATGTCGTGGGAGATCGAGGTCCACACCATCGTGCCGTCCGCGAGGAAGACGAGATCGTCGGCGAGGCCTTCCGGCGGCGGCACCACGAGCTCGACTGCGCCGGTTTCGACGTCGACGGTATAGATCGACTGGCCGACGACGCTGCCCGCATACAGGCGATCCTGCGCATCGAATGCGAGCCCATGGATGCCATAGAAATGGGAGGGCTCGACGATGCGTTCGACGACATACTGGTCGCTCGACGGCGCGGCGCTTGCGGCAACGGCGGCAATGACGAGCGCCGCCAACGGTGCAAGCTTGCTTGTTTTCATCGGTTCCCTCCAGCGCTGATGCGGACTGCGCGTCGCTACTTTCTTTTCGCCCTCATCCAGATCGCTGCGACGATGATGGCCACCAGGATCAGGATGACGACGCTTCGCATGCTAAGCCTCGTTCGTGAAGTTTGTTGTCAGGGCTCGTAGATCTTCGGGCGTGTCGAGGTCGAACGCTGCATTCGGCATGGGCACGCGAACGACGTGATCGACGTTGCGCCGTAAGACCTTGCGCGCGCCCTCATCGCCGCGAAGCTCCGCAAGCTCCGGAAAGTACGCGCGCGGGAAGATCGCCGGAACCCCGATCGTCCGCTCATAGGCCGCCGCTGCGATCATGTGCTCTTGGCCCCGCCACGCCGCAAGCAGACGGCTCAAGTCGTCGCGCGTCACGCGCACCTGATCGCCCAGCACAATCATCGCTCCATCCGCGGAAGGCGGCACGGTTCCGAGCCCACATTTGAGCGACGAAGCAAGACCTTCCTCCCAGTGC
>DATCLP010000093.1:0-6801 GCA_036563855.1 Steroidobacteraceae bacterium
CAGATAGCCGTACACGATCGTGGCAGTCGTGTAGAGCTGCAGATAAGGCGAGAGCACCCCCTTCGACAGACCCGTCGTTCCGGAGGTGTAGATCAGCGACTGCGCATCCCAGGGTTGCGGTTGTGCGGAATCGTCCAGTGCGTTGGCATCGCCCTTCAGCACGGATTGCGAATCGAGCACGAAGCGACGCTGCGCATTGGAGCGAAGCTGCGGGAGTGCGCCGATGACGATCACACGCTCGAGATGCTCGAGCTTCAAGTCATCCAGACGCTCGATCAATGCCGTATGTGCAATCATGAGCCGTGCACGACTGGCATTGACCGTATGCTCGAGCGATGCACCACGATACGCCGTGTTGAGCGGCGCAAAGATTGCGCCGAGGTAATTGATCGCGAACCAGGCGCGTACCATGTCCGGTCCATTGGGCAGCCAGGCGAGGACTCGGTCGCCCGGCTTCACGCCGAGCGCCTGCAGCGCTGCAGCTTGCGCCCTCACCTGCTCGCGGCATTCGTGCCACGTCCACTGCGTTCCATCTTCGAACAACGCAAGGCGCCGTTGCGGATGGCGCGCTGCCCGATCGTCGAGAATGGCCTTGAGCACGCAGTTTTCGCGCCGCGGCATCCGCGGATCGAACCATGGCGGATGGACTGACTGTGTCGCCTGGGTCACGTAGTTACCTCATGCGCGGGCAGCACCGTTCTGCCACAACCTCTCGCCCGGAACCCACATCGCATGGAACCCAGCAGGTACGCGGCTCGGCAGCTTCACGCGCGCTATCGGACCGCGACCGATTTCCTGCGCATGGAAGATCCAAGCCTCACCGGTGTAATCCTTCGCGTTCGTCGCGAGCGTGATCACGTAGCCATTGTCCTCGACACCGCCGCGGGTGCTCTTCGCAAAGGGCGCTTCGCTCGGGAACCAGCCTTGCGGGTACTCGTAGATTTCGCGCGTGCCGCGCTCGTGGTCGTACTTGACGAGCGCATCGAAAGCCAATGTCTGCATGTCCGTGGGGATGCGCTGATGGTACGAGTAGCGCGACTTCACGCCATAGAGCTCCATGTCGGGCAGACAGAATTCGACGTTCAGATCGTCGAGCTGCTCTTCGTGCTTCTCTCCCGTACGTATGTTCATACGCCAGCGGCGTAGGTGTCCGCGATAGCGGAGATACGCAAGCATCGATGCAAGCGGGCCTTCCTCGGGATTGCGGCGGATCGTCGGATCGGGTTGGAAACAGCCGTCCATCGTGATCCAGTCGCCCTCTTCCCATGCATTCACCATGTGCAGCACGTAGCCGGGCTCGAACTCGAACCACTTCACCTGATCTTGCGTGCCGTAGCGCGGGATGATGCCGAAGCGCGAGGGGATGTCGCGATGAAACTTCACGACGCGATGCCCCGTTCGGCGTAACACGTCGACGTCGTGGAACAACGGGAAGTCGTGCAGGATCGTGAAGCGCGGCGTGATCGTCGTGTCGTGCGGCAGTCGTGGACCGGGCAAGTCGACGCGCGCCTTGTGCTTGAGCGTGCCGTCTGGGCCGATCACATAGTAAGTGAGGTACGACCGGAAGTCGCCGTAATCGTAGTCGAGCAGCTCGCCGGTGCGCGGATCGAACTTCGCGTGCGCATTCATCGTCGTGTCGACGGAACCGTCGAAGGTTTCCTTTCGCTGCGTCTCGAGCGTCAACGGATCGATGGAGTACGTGTATCCCGAGTTGTACCACTGCGATAGGAGCCGACCGTTGTGCCAAGTGAGCGTCGTATTGCTGGTGTCCTTGGCCAGATCCGGGTTGTTCACGCGCTCCAGGTCATCGAACTTCGACAAGTCGAACTGCCCCATGATTCCGGGACGCGTAACGACGCCGCTCTTCTCCTCCTCGAGGAATGCATCGGTGCGTACCCAACGACGGATGTAGCTTGCACGGCCGTCGCGGAAGTACATGCCGTGGATCATGCCATCGCCGTCGAACCAGTGATACAAACCGCGCGGCGGCTTCACTGGATTTGGGCCTTGACGGAAATAGGCGCCGAACAAGTCATCTGGAATCTTCCCTCCTACGACCGGCAGATCCGACGTCGAAATCTCGGACACGACCGGCGCGTAAGGACCATGCAGATAAGGATTGTCGATGGCATCGACCCACGCCGGGCGATCCTGAGGATCGTTGGGAGCCACATCGCGATAGGTTCTCATGCGATTCTCCTGTATGATGTCGGTTGCATTGTGAGACTCACATGCTACGCGAGTGCAGGCGCAAGAGACCAGCTTCCCAACGGCTGAAAGATGTCGAGGATCATCTTCATGCCGTTTTCGACGCGAGCGATGCGTGACGCTGGGTCGTCGAGTTCTGTATTCGAAGCGGATACATACGTCTGACCGTTCATTTCGCACACGCCGGAAGCGCTTTGAGCGAGGAGAACCATGAGCACGACAGAGAACAAGCAATTGGTGAGGACATTTCTCGACAACTATGCAACCGGCCGTTACGGCGACGCACTCGCGATGCTGGCACCGGATTCACGCTGGTGGTTGCCCGGTCATCCGGAGGAGTTTCCGGCCGCCGGCTGGGCGGACAAGGCAACGGTCGAGAAGCGTCTCGCAGCCAACTTGAAACTCTTGCCGCATGGAATCGAGATCACGGTCGGTGCGATGACCGCCGAGGACGATCGCGTTGCCGTCGAGGCCGAGAGCAAGGCGACGCTGATCAACGGCAAGCTCTATCACAATCGCTACCACTTTTTGTTTCGGATCCGCGACGGATACATCGTCGAAGTGAAGGAATACCTCGATACGCTGCATGCATCGCTTTCGCTCGGTGCCGCGCGGGCTGGTCGATAGCGTTCAGCCTGTTCTGCGCCGAGTCACGTCGAGGGCGGCGTATCCTCGGCGGCAGCGATCCGCTCGATTTCGGCGCGGATCACCTTGCCGAGCGGATTGCGCGGCAGACGTTCGACTTCCCTAATCCGCTCCGGCCACTTGAAGATCGCGAGCTCGCGTGCGGCGAACAGCTTTTGAATGCTCTCGAGCGAGATCGTGCGCCCTGGTTTCGGCACGACGACCGCGCAAATCCGCTGTCCGAGGACTTCGTCGGGATAGCCTACAACGGCTGCTTCGGCGACATCGGGATGCTCGGCCAACACGGAATCGAGCTCCTCGGGCGAGATCTTCATGCCGCCTCGATTGATCATCTGTTTCAAGCGGCCCACGAATCGGTAGTAGCGTCCGCTCGGATCGATCTCGAACAGATCGCCGCTGCGGAACCAGCCATCCTCCGTAAAGGCATTGG
Organism: Steroidobacteraceae bacterium; assembly: GCA_036563855.1. Taxonomy (GTDB): domain Bacteria; phylum Pseudomonadota; class Gammaproteobacteria; order Steroidobacterales; family Steroidobacteraceae; genus Steroidobacter. The sequence continues at coordinate 3,284 of DATCLP010000093.1, forward strand.
CTGTCAAATGCGGCGCAGCGAAATAGCCGTCGAAGACGACCGGACCGCGAACTTGCATTTCGCCGGGTTTCCCCGGCTCGCGCACTTCCTCGCCCGTATCCGGATCTATGAGCCGTGTAAACGTGATCTTCGAGATGCGCTGAGGCCAGTCGACTTCGCGTCGGCCGAAGCGCGGAAACAGAATCGAGCGCTGCTCGGGCTCAGGCGCCTCCGCCGGACCGCAAACGAATGCGATACCTTCGTTGGAGCCGAAGTTGTTGATGATCTCGATGCCGTATTTTTCCTTGTAGGCTCTGATCATCGCCGGTGCGAGCGGCGCCGATCCCGAACCGATGCAGCGAAGGCACGTCAGGTCCACGCCTGACAGCAGCGCTTCATTCTGCAAGAGCATCATCAAGACCGCGGGAGGTGCAATCGCGTACTCCGGCCGCTCCTCCGCGATCTGACGCAAGTAGACGGGGAGATCGAACGGGTGATGCAGGATCAAGGTCCCGGCAGCGCGCAGCCAGCTCATGAAGCAGCCGCCGATGCCCGCCATATTGATCAGCGGGAACGGATTGAGGAGCCGGTCTCCTTGACGGATTCCAGCGCCGTCGAAATGCGCGATGCTGCCGGCAATCCAGTGATTGTGAGATCGCGGAACGCCCTTCGGCATGCCTTCGGTGCCCGACGTCCAGCAGATCGTGAATATCTCGTCCGCGTCGACAGCCGCTTCGCGTTCGAGCGCTGCTGCGCGTGACGCATGGTCAGGCGACGGTTCGAGAACGAACGGACGTGCGCCAGCAGGTGCGTCGTTGCCGAGCACGAGCACGGTCGGTGCATTGGTCAACGTCGTCGCAGCACTCGCAGGTTGGGTGTCCTTGAACTTGCTGACGGTCAGCAGCGCCCGTGCGCGAGTGAGCTCGCAGATGGGTTGCAGCTCGGCTCGGCGAAACTGCATTGCGACAGGACTGATGATCACGCCCAGACGGGCGCATGCGAGGTAGACGGCAACGTACTCGCAGATGTTCGGTAACTGCGTGACGAGCACATCGTCGCGGCGAAGCCCAGCGTCGTGAAGCGCAACCACCGTCGTATCGACGAGCGCGGATAGCGACCGCCAGTCGAGCCTCTTCGGCTCCTGTCCGTCGAGCTGCGGTCGATTCGGCGGATCGACGACCGCGATGCGTTGCAGATCCAACGCCGCTGCATCCGCGAACATGTCGCCGATGCGCTGCGAGGACCACGCACCCATCGCGCGATACTCGGCGGCAAGGTGCTTCGGCGTCGTTCGCATCGTCTCGACTCAGCCGTTGTCTGGTTGACGATCCAGTTGGAAATAGTCGCGCCAGCGCGCAATGCGACCGTCGCGAAACTCCATGATACCCATGTAGCGGTGAGTCACGCGCTTGCCCGTCGTCGTGTCGGTGAACTCCTCGTAGCCCTCCATGAGCAGTTTGTCGCCGCTCTGCGCAAACGTCTCGATGTTCCAAACACCGTCCTTGGTACGCGACCAGTGGCGGTCGAGGAAGCGGCCGAGACCTTCCGGGCCGTGCACCGGCTTCGAACCCACGTGATAGTGATACTCGAGGTCGGGCGTGACGAGCGCCAGTATCGCGTCGCGATCACGTCGCTCGGCGGCTGCTTGCAGCGCTTTAACGATCTCGATAGGTGTCGGCATCGCCCCCTCCCCGGTTAGAACGCTAGAACTTCCAATGCAAGTCGACGCCGTAAGTGCGCGGCGGACCGAACTGGGACACCTCTTCGCCGAAGAACGGAATCACGTTCGTACGATAGAGCTCATCCGTAATGTTCTTGCCCCAGACTGCGACGGACCACGACGCCGACGGCGGCGCCAGAGCAATGCGCGCGTCGAGCAGGCCGTACGAAGGCTCGCGTGCAAGATTGTCGGTCGCCCAGTACAGGTCGCTCTGCCACGTGTAGTTGACGCGGAAGTTCAGCGCATCGCCGAGGCCAGGGAATGGCAGCGTCAGATCGATGCCGCCCGTCAGCTGCGTCTCGGGCGTACGTTGCAGGCGATTGCCGGAGCTGTCGAGTCGTTGCCCCGTGCTCGGATTGATGGCGGTTTCGAGGAAGTCCTCGTATTTCGCATCGACGTACGAGCCTGCGAACGACAGGAGCAGCCGTTCGCTCACTGCAAACAGGAACTCCGCCTCGATGCCCTTGATTTCCGCGCTTGCCGCGTTATCCGTGAGATTGCACAAGCAGGCGGCATTCGTTTGCGTGACCTGCAGGTCCTTGTAATCCATCAGGAATACGTCTGCATTCAAGCGCATCCGTCGGTCGAGCAGATCCATCTTGATGCCGACTTCGTAGTTCGTCGCTTCCTCGGGATCGTACGGTGTCGTCGCCTGTGCAATGTTCGCCGGTGTATCGTCGAAGCCGCCGCCTTTGAAACCTCTCGCGACCGTGACGTACAAGAAGAGATCATTCGTCGGCGACCAGTCGAGGGTCGCTTGCGGCGTCAGTTTGTTCCAGGTCTTCGAGTATGGCGTCTCGAAGCCGGTACCAGCGGAGTAGATCCATTGATTCGGCGGATCGCACACGGCCGGCGTCGGTGTGACCGCTTCGCCTGTCGGCGTGCGGCACAGACCCTCGATCGTCACGTTGGGACGCGGATCGTTCGGCGCGAACCGATCGCCGGTTGCGACGACGAAGCCGCTCACGTCACCGGACTTCTTGTCCTGCGTATAACGCGCTCCGACGCTCAGTTTCAGAGTCGGCGTGAACTTGAAGCCGACTTGGGCGAAGGCCGCGTAGTTCTCCACCTTGCCCTCGTTCACCCAAAGGTTTTCGCCGGACAGCGTCGACAGCGGATTCGCGGCGTTCGGAATGACCGCACCGAGGAAGTTCTCACCGATGAAGCGATCGGTCTTGTCGATTCGATCGCTCTTGAAGTACACGCCGGCGATCCAGTCGACTCGAGCGTCAGGATCGTTCGACGTCAGACGAAACTCCTGACTGAACTGCTGAACGTCGCTGTGCTCGTAGATGGGCTGCGCGAACAGGAACTGTCCATTGTTCGAGGTAGGCGGCCGCGTGCCGTAGCGATCGTTGACGAAGGCTACGTAGTCGAGCCATCGCGAGACGTCCCATCCTAGCGCTTCAGGGCCTGCGCCGGTCTGATCGTAGAGCTGCGTTGCGCTGCCGTCGCGGTACGCCGTCAGCGAGTTGAACGTGAAGGCCGAGCCTTCCACTTCAATGTCGAGCACCGCACCGAATCCGTCGCGCTCCATGAACTGCTGGATGCGGTCTTGTCCTTGGAACTGGACGCTCTGCGCGACGTTCTGACGCGGATCCGTAAGTCCCAGGTAAGCACGCAGATTGCTCCACGGCCGAGTGCAGTTCGTTCGCAGATAGGACGTCTCGCAGTTCGGCGTGCCGCCGTCGACTGCAACGGTGTTGATACCGTTCGTCTCATCGCGGTTGTAGTCGAGGGCTAAACGCGCACTGAAACCCGAATCGGGCGGCGCGAACAGGAATTGAACGCGACCCTGAATGGACTCGAGGTCTTCGAC
>DATCLP010000094.1:0-2000 GCA_036563855.1 Steroidobacteraceae bacterium
CCCGTATGCACCGCCGGAAGCGCGCGTCGCCGATGTCGCAGCGCCCACGTCAGCCGAGGAGGAGATTCGACGCGCGCACGTCAAACACGAGGCGTCCGTTCGAGCCGTCGGCCTGCTGTACATCTTCGGCAGCGTGCTACTGGTCTTCTCCGGGCTCGTGCTCTTGGCGATGGGGCCGTCCGCCCTGATGCCGGAGACCGGTGAGCTACCTCCTGGGTTCGGCTACTTTTTTGCCGACTTCATCGGCGCCATCTACATTGGGCTCGGCGTGTTTTCCTTCATCGTGGGACGGGCCGTTCGTCGGTTCCGTCCTTGGGCTCGCATTGCAGGCATCGTGCTGTCTGTGCTTGGCTTGGCCGGTTTTCCGATCGGCACGATCATCAACGCGTACTTTCTCTACCTCTTCGCCTCGGCGAAGGGACGGCGCATCTTCGAACCCGACTATCCAGCCATCGTCGCGGCGACGCCGCACATCAAGTACCGCACGTCGATCATCGTATGGATTCTGCTCGCCATCCTCATCCTTGCGATTCTCGCGGCGATCTTCGTGCCGATGGTGGGAGGCTAACAGAAATCGACAAATGGGGAATCGAGCAGCTGCACGACAGATTGCGTCGTTCGCGCCCGCAAGTAGCGCGCGTCGCAGAAGCGCTGCGAACGCCCTCTCACCGCGGCGCGCTTCGCGCAGTCCCCTCACCACCACGCCGTCGCTCTGGTCGCCTCTCCCCGAGGAGAGCGGCTTTCGCGCGCCTCGCTATCAACTGTCAACTATCAACTAAAACAGTCCTGACGCTGGCAGCTTCGCGCCAGGCACGAGCAACGCACGCGTTTCTGCACCCGGATCGATTTCGACGCGACTCTTCGTGTCGAAGATCATGACCGCCTTGTTCTGTTCGGTGTAGGCCGGCCAGTTCGGCAATCCTTTGTGATTCGGATTGCCCGTCCGTGCCATGGTTGCCCAGGTCGTTGCGACCTGCGCTTCCAAGGCCTTCATGCTTGCGTCGACGGGCCCCGTCATGCTCGTGCAATCCTCGATGTGATTGAACACGAACGGGATCTCGATCGTGTGCGGTGCGAGCAGACCCATCACCGGCGTTTCCCAATCCCAGCGATACACCCAGGTCGGCGCCTTGCCGCGCTTGTTGCGCGCATCTGCAAACGTTTGACTGCGTGCAACCGACGTGTCTTCCGCGATGTAGCGGTCGAGCGCAAACGCATTCGCTTTCGGATAGCGCGCCCGATACATCTCGATCACGCGTTTGGCGTTGTCCCCGAAGAGCTTGCGCGCGTTCGCTTCGAGATCCGCTTCGGTGACCTTGCCGAAATTCGGATTGTCCACTTCGTACACCGTACGTTCGGTACGCGTGAAGCCGACCACCATCGGCACGTTCTCGGAAAGCGGACTGCCGATCGGATTGTCGGGGATGATCTTGCCGTCGATGACGGGGCCGCCGCGCGTATACGCGGCGATGAGCTTGTCGAGCGGTACCGTTCGTAGCTCGTGCGCTTTGTCGCGCGTGAGTCCGAGATTCTTGAGCAATCGCTCGGTCTGTTCCGTCGCCGCTTCGCGAGGCATGCCGCTGCCCAAGCCGCTTTGCGCCACGGCCGAGTGGAACAGGCCATGCGCCGAAGGCATGCCGAGCAACGCACAAACCTTTCCGCCGCCGCCCGACTGGCCGAAGATCATGACCCGATTCGGATCTCCGCCGAATGCTGCGATGTTCTCGCGCACCCACTTGAGCGCGAGCACGATGTCTTGTTGCCCTGCGTTGGCGCCCTCGGCGAACTCGCCGCCGAGAATGTCGCCGAGATACGTGTAGCCGAGCACGTTCAGGCGATGATTGAGCGTGACGGTCACGACATCCTGATATTTCGCGAGCGCAAGACCGTCGTAACCCACCGATCCGCCGCTGCCTTGGTCGTAGCCGCCGCCGTGCAACCACACCATCACGGGCTTCTTCGCGCTTTCGTCGAGGCTCGTCGTCCACACGTTCAAGTAC
>DATCLP010000095.1:0-4026 GCA_036563855.1 Steroidobacteraceae bacterium
GAGCGCGGTCGGCAAACAGGACATCGAGGCCGACAAACAGATGACGACGGACGCGATCTTTCGCATCTATTCCATGACGAAGCCGGTCACTGCCGTTGCGATGATGATTCTGTTCGAGCAAGGCAAGTGGCAGCTCAACGATCCGGTCGCGAAATTCATTCCCGAGTTCAAGGACCTCAAGGTGTACGCGGGCACGGATTCGGAGGGCAAGCCGATCCTGGAGCCGCAGAAGCATCCGATGACGATGCGCGAGCTGATGTCGCACACGGCCGGCTTCACGTACGGATTCTTCAGCAACTCGCCGGTCGACAAGATGCAGCTCCAAGCCGACGTGCTGAACAACAACATCACGCTGGAAGAGATGATTCGACGCGTGGCGAAGCTGCCGTTGGCTTCGCAGCCCGGCGCGCGTTGGCACTACAGCATCGCGGTCGATATTCAGGGCTACATCGTCGAGAAGCTGTCGGGCATGCCGTTCGATGAGTTCCTCGCGAAGCACATCTTCGAGCCGCTCAAGATGGTCGATACCGGCTTCTATGTGCCGCCGGAGAAGCTGCATCGCCTCGCCCAGGTTTACAACGTCGACGAGAACGGCAAGCTCAGAGTCGAGCGCGCCGGCTTCAATCGCGACTATTCGAAGCGTCCGGCGCTGCTGTCGGGCGGTGGCGGGCTCGTGTCGACTGCGGCCGACTATTTCCGCTTCTGTCAAATGCTCTTGAACGGCGGCACGCTCGACGGTGTGCGCATCCTCTCGCCGCTCACGGTCGAGCTCATGCGCACGAATGCGATCGGCGATTTGTGGGCCGGGCTCGGCGGCGCAGGGACGAAGTTCGGGTTGGGATTCGCGATCACGGTCGATCCGATGGCGGCCGGCGGCTATTACGGCGAGGGCACCTACTGGTGGGGCGGTGCTGCAGGCACGTGGTTCTGGATCGATCCGGTCCGCGACCTCATCGTCATCGGCATGATCCAGCATCTCGGCGCATCGTCGGGCGCGGCCGGTATGCCGGATTTGCGCGGACTTTCGCGCACGATCGCGTATTCGTCGATCATCGAATGATGGAGTTTTCCGCGCGAGAGGAAGGGGTGCGCGGATCTGACGGGAAACGGGCTGTTCGCGAGGCACGACCTCGCGAACAGCCGAACTTCAGCTATTTCTTCTTGACGTACTTCGCAAGCTTGCGCGGCCCGACTTCGGCGCCGTAGACATTGCCTGCTGCATCGACTGCAACGCCTTCGGCTACCCACGTGCCGGCGCCGCAGGTCGGCGGATCGCCAGGCCGCGTGCCCCGCGGACAGGTCGGCAGCGGATCCGGAATGAACGCGGTGACCTTGCCGTCTTTCACGCTGCCGATGCGAATGCCGCGAATCCAATCGCCGTGCGCCGGATTGATGCTGCCCGACTCCGAATCGGCAGAGTACAGCACGTCGTCCTTGATAAAGAGGCCGCTCGGACGACTGAACTGATACCACTCGGCGATCTGGTTCATGTCCGGGTCGAACACGAGCACGCGATTGTTCGAGCGGTCGCCGACATAGAGATTGCCTTTCGAGTCCATCGCCAGCGCGTGCGGCTGGTTGAACTGCATCGGGCCACTGCCGCGCGTACCCCACGCCTTGATGAACTTGCCGTCCTTCGAGAATTTGATGATGCGATCGTTCTGATTCTGGCCGTGGCCCTCGGCGATGAAGATCTCGCCTTTATCGTTCGTGATCACGTCGTTCGGCTGCCAGCAGCACTCCGTGGGACCGGTCGCACCGCCAGGCTTTCCAATCGTCATCAGCAGCTCGCCCGTCGGGCTGAACTTGAACACCTGATGCCCCTTTGTCGCCCTCGGATCGGGTCCGGTCATCGTCGGACGCGGCGTGCCGGGAGGCAGTTGCTCGCGCGGCGCGTTGTCCTGACCGTCAGTGACCCAGACGTTGCCGTCGCGGTCGACGTGAATGCCGTGCGGGAACATGATCATGCCCTTGCCGAAGCTGCGGACGAGATTGCCGTGCTCGTCGAAGAGCAGGATCGGATCGACATCGGGCGCGTTTGCGCACGAGTTCGCGCCGCAACGTTCCGCGACCCAGATCGATTTGCCGTCCTTGTCGATGTCGACGGCGCTCGTGGAGCCCCACGTGCGGCCGGGCGGCATCTTGAAGAAATCGTCGATGCGCTCGTAAGGATTCGGGGCGTCGTTGACCGGAGGCATGTTCGAATCCGCGAGCACTTGGGCCTGCCAGCCGAGCGCACACAGCGCGGTGGCGAGCGTCAGTCGGCCGAGTGGAGTCATGTGGCGATCCCCCCTGAGCTATTGTCAAGAAATGTTGCTGCGACAACGGGCGCGTTCGTCGCTGACCTCGATTTGCCGGCTGACGTGACTGTGTTCGAGGAACAGGGCGGAGTCAACTCTTCAAGACTGAAGGCTGAAGGCAGAAGGGTGAGGGCGCAATGTGCGTTCGACTGCAGCGCGGTTCTAGCGAAGACTTGCACGCCATGCGGTTTGTCTGCAGCCTACAGCCAGCGGTCTACAGTGGAGAAGCGGCAGTGCTCGAAGTGCATCAACTGAACAACTCGCGTTCGCAAAGCGTGCGCTGGCTTCTCGAGGAGCTCGGACTCGATTGTACGATACCGGCGAGCTTGCTTACCGATTACTCTTGGCTTGCGCGCCGAATTTCGGTCGGCGCGCGACGCGCTCTCGCTACAGCCTAGAGCCTACAGCCTATAGATGAGCACACCATGAGCATCATTCTGTCCTGGTTGATGCTCTCGTTCGCAGTATGGGTCACGGACGCGGTGCTGCCCGGCTTTCACGTCAAGAGCGCAAAGAGTGCTCTGCTCGTCGCGGCGATTTTCGGGATTCTGAACTTCCTGCTCGGCTGGCTGTTTTTCGCCGTATTCACCGTTCTCACGCTTGGATTGGCGTGGTTACTCGCGTTCATCACGCGCTGGATCATCAACGCCATCCTGCTCGTCATCACCGACAAGCTCACCGATCATCTGAAGATCGACAGCTTCGGCTGGGCGCTGGCCGGCAGCTTCGTCATGTCGCTCGTCGGCACTTTCGGCGAATGGCTCGTGCGAAGCCTGTTCTGATCGAGATTCGATTGTCTGAATTTCCGGCCGCCGCCGAGCGATAAGCGGAAGATCCATGGCCAATCTTCCTGCGCGCTCGAAAACTTTCGCCAAGCCGCGCGAGCGCCGTGCTCGAGACGTCCGCTCGATCTTGAAAGAGCTCGAGCGTCACGGATCTGCGCGCTTTCGCGCAGACATGCCGGTGCGTTACGGGATCGTCACCAAGGATCGAGTGATCGGCGTCTCGATGGCCCGGCTCAAGCTGACGGCCAGGAAGCTAGGGCGCGATCACGCGTTGGCCGCGCGACTGTGGGCGAGCGGAGTCTACGAGGGGCGCATGCTGGCATCGATGGTCGCGGAGCCGGAACGCCTGACGGCGGCGCAAATGGATCGCTGGGCGCACGATTTCGACAATTGGGCCGTCGTCGACACGATGTGCTTCAACCTGTTCGACCGATCGCCGCACGCCTTCGCGAAGGTGACGAAATGGGCGAAGAGCAAGGACGAATTCGTCAAGCGCGCCGCGTTTGCTTTGCTGGCATGCCTTGCATTGCATCGCCGAGCGAGCGAGGAGGACTTGTTGCGTGCGCTTCCATTACTCGAGTGCGCAGCAACGGATGATCGAAATTTCGTCAAGAAGGCCGTGAGCTGGGCATTGCGCGCCATCGGTACGAAAGCGGGTCCGAAGGCCCGCACCGCCGCGCGCGAGCTGGCGAACCGACTTGCCGCCTCGGATCAGCCTTCCGCGCGGTGGATTGGGAAAGACGCTCGGCGGGTTCAAACCTCGAACCCGCCGAACAAGATCGACGCAATCAGCAACGCGACCCCGAGATTGAACACCGTCGCGGCGCCGAACACGACGACCGGCCGCCAACCTTCGGCGAGCAGCTTCGTGATTCGGAACTCCAAGCCGATGCTGACGAACGCAAGGATGAGGAAGTAGGCACGCAAGGTGTTCGCGGCAC
>DATCLP010000096.1:0-3830 GCA_036563855.1 Steroidobacteraceae bacterium
ACGTCGGTCTTCGATGAAACGATCGCCAATGCCTTTGGGCTCAAAGTCGGCGACATAGTGGTGATGATTCATTGCGGTTCGCGCGGCCTCGGCCATCAGATCGGCAGCGAGTTCCTCAAGGAAATGGCGGTCTCGGCCAGCGAGCACGGCATTCGTTTACCGGATCGCGAGCTTGCCTGTGCGCCGATCGAATCCGAAGTCGGACAGAGGTACCTGGGCGCCATGCGCGCAGCGATCAACTGCGCGCTCGCGAACCGGCAGATCCTCACGCATCTCGTTCGCGAAACATTCGCAGAGATTCTCCCGAAAGCGCAGCTGAAACTGCTCTACGACGTTTCGCACAACACGTGCAAGGTCGAAGAGCATCGGGTGAACGGCGAGAAGCGGAAGGTGTTCGTGCATCGCAAGGGCGCCACGCGTGCCTTCGGGCCAGGCCACCCCGACATTCCGGAAAGCTTGCGCCCTTACGGTCAGCCCGTGTTGATCGGCGGCTCGATGGGTACGGGTTCGTACATCCTTGCGGGGACGGCCGAATCCGAATCGTTGGCGTTTAGCTCTGCATGTCACGGAGCCGGTCGGGCCATGAGCCGGCATCAAGCTTCGCGGACCTGGAAAGGTCGGCAGCTCGTCGATGAGCTGGCCGCACGCGGCATCCTGATTCGTGCTCCCTCGATGCGCGGTGTGGCGGAAGAGGCGCCGGATGCTTACAAGGATGTGTCCGCAGTCGTCGACGCAGCAGATGCAGCAGGTCTTGCGCGCAAGGTGGCTAGAACACAGCCGCTGATCGTCGTCAAAGGTTAGAACCTGTCTCAAAACTACTGCGCGCCCGCAGGAAACCGCGCCGACTGGCGCGGTCGCGTCTTTGCGCTGACGCGGGGCGAGCGCGGGCGGGTCCGCAAGCGAGCTAAACGCTAAGCCGTTTTCACGAGTGCTGTAGAACGGGTCAGCTCCGTGCGGTATCTCTCGATCGCTGCCGCATCGAGCGTTTCGCGTGCGAGCAGCTCGTTCGCCATCGCTTCGAGCGTATCGCGATGCGCGAGCAGCAGCTCGCGGGCGCGCCGCGCCGCTTCCTCGATCAGTTGACGTACTTCGGTATCGATGCGGCCAGCAGTGGATTCGGCGTAATCGCGCGGACGGTAATAGTCCGCCGTTGGGCCCAGGAGCGGCGTCGCTGCGCTTTCGTAGCTGACCGGACCCAGTGCTTCGCTCATGCCGTAGCGCTTGACCATGTGACGCGCGATGTCCGTCGCTTTCGCCAAATCATCTGCGGCGCCGGTGGAGACTTCGGCGCACAAGACTTGCTCGGCCGCACGACCGCCGAGCAGGATCGTCATCCGATCGAGCAGCTCGTGCCGCGTCATGAGGAAGCGATCCTCGAGAGGACGCTGCAGCGTATAGCCCAAAGCGCCGATGCCGCGCGGAATGATCGATATCTTCTGCACCGGATCGGAACCGGGCGTGAGCATCGACACGATTGCATGCCCGCACTCGTGATAGGCCACGGTGCGACGTTCGTTTTCGTTCATCAGCCGATTGCGCTTCTCGAGGCCGGCGACGATGCGTTCGAGCGCGTTGGTGATGTCTTGCATCGTTACCGATTGAGCCTTTCGGCGCGTTGCAAGGAGCGCGGCTTCGTTGACCAGATTGGCCAGATCTGCTCCCGTAAATCCAGGCGTCAGCGCTGCGATGTCTTCGGCTTTCACGTCCGCATCGGTACGGATCTTGCGCAAGTGCACGTTGAGAATCTGCACGCGGCCGTTCTTGTCGGGCCGGTCGACGAGAATCTGTCTGTCGAAACGTCCTGCGCGCAGCAGCGCCGGATCGAGGATCTCGGGACGGTTCGTGGCGGCGAGCAGCACGACGCCGGAGCTCGGATCGAAGCCGTCGAGCTCGGCGAGCAACTGGTTCAGTGTCTGCTCCTTCTCGTCGTGACCGCCGCCCGCCGGACCTATGCCTCGTGCCCGTCCGAGCGCATCGAGCTCGTCGATGAAAATGATGCAGGGCGCCTTGGCGCGCGCCTGCGCGAATAAGTCGCGCACTCGCGCGGCCCCCACGCCGACGAACATCTCGACGAATTCGGAACCGCTGATGGAGAAGAACGGCACGCCGGCTTCGCCGGCAACTGCGCGCGCAAGCAACGTCTTACCCGTTCCCGGCGGTCCCACGAGGAGAATGCCCTTGGGGATGCGTGCACCCAAGCGCCCGTACTCTTTCGGGTCTCGCAAGAAAGTGATGATTTCTTGAAGCTCTTCCTTTGCTTCGTCAACACCAGCCACATCCGCGAACGTGACGTTCACGACGTTTTCCATGTAGAGCCGGGCTTTGCTCTTGCTGACGTCGAGCAGTCCGCTGCCCGGACCCAAGCCGGTGCCCATGCGCTTCAACAGGAAGCTCCAGAAGGCGATGAAGATCAGTATCGGCAGGACCCAGGAAAGCAGTGTCATGAACCAGTTGGTGCTGCGAGTGCCGGTGTAGCGAACTTGTGCGGCATCTAGCTGTTTGACGAGATCGGGATCGTTGACTGCGACGGTCGTGAACGCCCGTTCTCCTTTGTCGTCTGCTGCCAGCCTGGAAATGGTTTCTGCAGGCAGGATGTCTTCGAGCGGACCGGCCTTGATCTTGCCCGTGATTTGTTCGCCGCTCAGCGTGACTTCGGCCACCCGCCCTGCAGCCAATAGCGCCTTGAACTCGCTGTACGACAGCGTGCCGGTCGGACGGATCGACGTGAGGGAGTACACCGCCGCTAGCAGGGCGAGTACGAACAGTACGTCCCAGATCTTTAGCTTGCCCATGCGCAATCCATCGGGACGGTCCGGCTTGCCGCGAGGCTCATTGGTGGTGTTCCCCATATCGGTACCTATCATCCCAGGTCGATCGAGCCGAAGGCACTCGATCATCCCGGTAAGGAATCGGTAAATACTCGTAACGGGAGCTGGCGACAGAGGGCGTGGGGCACGGGGGACGGGGCTTCGGGCGTGGGGCTCGGGGCGTATCAGCTACGAGAACAGGTACGGGCTACACGCGACAAGCAACAGTCGACGCGCGACAGCGCGCTTCGCCTTCAGTCTTCAGCCTTCAGCCTTCAGTCTCTACGGGCAACTCCATGCGGGCCTTCCTGATCCTCTGATTTTCGAGTCGTTGCTCGTCGTCGACCATCGTGCGCGATCGTTTGTCACGAGGAGTCATTCATGCGCGTACGAATGCTTTCGGTATTCGGCGGCCTGCTCGCATTGTTCGTGGCGGGTTGCACGACGACAGGTGCCGGTCATGGAACACTGCACAACGGCGTCGATGAGGGCGTCACCTTTCAGTGGCGCAGCACGGATAGCGTTTCAGGGACGATGTCGGCGACGTTCGCCGACGGACGTACCTTTACCGGAAACTACTTCCAGATCACGAGCGATACACGTGTCGATCGACTCGGTCCGTTGTGGGACGGCTGGCATCATCATTGGCGCGGTTGGCCTCATTGGCATCCGGACCCAGGGCCGAGGTTCGTGAAGCACTACAGCGGCCGCGTGCTTGCGAATCTTCGTTCGGCGGATGGCAATGAATACATGCGTTGTCGTTTCCGACTCATTCGTCCATCCGCAGGGATGGCGGGCGGTGGCGCAGGCACGTGCCAACTTTCCGACGGTAAGACGATCGACGCAACTTTTCCCGCATCGTAAGCGAACGGAATCGCGAGCGACGATCGGACGACGACTTCTCGTTGCCTGCGCTCGTGCGTCCAGCTGTTCACGAAGATGCACCGCGCGGGTCGTCGTCGATGCTGACGTGGGGTTTCACAAGTTGCATTCAGGTTTTCCGTAGATTCATCGGTTCATCGT